>JAUWFP010000019.1 GCA_030606845.1 Anaerolineales bacterium
GAGAAGCCTGGCGGTGAAGCAGTTCTTCCCATGGTGCTTCTTCAGCTTCAGGAGATTCGTCACCAAGTTCTTCCTGCCAATAAGCCTTCAACCGCTCGATTTCCCCATCGGTCACATAAACCCCTTGCAGGCGAACCGGAACGCTCGCTTCCGGGGAGAGGAAAAGCATATCACCCTTCCCCAGCAGCGTCTCAGCGCCAGAAGTGTCGAGGATGACTCGTGAATCAATGCCGGAGGCGACGGCGAAGGAAATCCTGGCAGGGAAATTCGCCTTGATCAAACCCGTTAGAATATCGGTGCTTGGTCGCTGTGTAGCGACGACGAGATGGATACCCGTCGCGCGCGCCATCTGAGCCAGTCGAACGAGCGTGTGCTCCGTCTGGTCCGGCGCCATCATCATCAAATCCGCCAGCTCATCGATCAAGACAACGATGCGCGGCAAGCGCTCGACACCTTTCTTGCGTCTGGTTTTCCTGTTGTACATTTCGATATCGCGCGCTTTGGTGGACTCCAGGAGCCGGTAGCGCCGATCCATCTCAACCGTACACCAACGTAATACGCCAACAATTCGCTCCAACTCTGTCTCAACCTTGCCCAGCAGATGAGGAAGCTCATTAAAGCGTATCAACTCAACCATTTTTGGATCGATCATCACCAGGCGCATGTCTTCCGGCGTATTGTTCATCGCTAGACAAACAGCGATCGAGGCAATGGATACCGACTTACCTGACCCGGTCGTTCCGGCGATGAGAAGGTGCGGCATTGCCGTCAGGTCGGTGGCGACCGCTGCACCAGCTACGTCTCTGCCCAATCCCAACGCTAACGGAGATGAGATCGACTGAAAGGTGTCCGTTTCCAAAATCGGGCGCAGCCGAACTATCGATGGCTTGCGATTTGGGACCTCGATACCCACGTACGCCTGTCCCGGAACCGGAGCTTCGATACGCAGGCGTGGAGAGGAGAGGGCCAGAGCCAGATCATTCGCGAGAGCGGATATCTGAGAGACCCGCACTTTCTGCCTGTGAACCTCACCATCCGAACCTACATGTTCGACATAACCGGGCTCAACTGCAAACTGCGTCACCGACGGTCCGGTACGAAAATTAACAACTCGCGCTGGTAAGCCAAAATCTGCCAGTGCTTTTTCGATCAGACCTGCAGCAAGGTTAATCTCCCTTGACGTAACGGCGCCTTTTTTCTCATGATCGAGAATATCCAGCGTTGGCAGCCGGGGGTCGCGCTTTGTGGGTTGGCTTGGTTTTTCATCCGAGGATTGCACAACCTGGAAATTCTTCCGGAATTCCCGCGGGAGCCTGCGAACTGATTGGGCTTTCACTGGTTTTTGTGAATCTTGCTGTACCTTCGAAGCTTCTATCTCAGCAAAATTTCCTCTCTCCGTCAGAGGCGGAGTGCTGCCAATCGTAGAAGATCCTAAACCATCGATCGTCCGCTTGAGGAAATCCCCCACCCCAAGGAACAGAGAAACAAGAAAGATCAAACCTAGCACCAGAACCCGACCGAAGCCGCCAAAAATGTCACCCATAAGCCGGGCAAGCCCCCAGCCCACGATACCCCCGCCAGAGCCCGCCTCCGCCTCGGCTAACCCCATCCCGCTGAACGTCGACATTAGAGCCAAGGCAGCGAAGAGAGCGATTTCCAACGAAACGATTCGAAGCCAGGGTACCTGGACCCAATCACCACGGCGTTTCCGGATAGAAAAGCAGACGGGAATACCAAGGAGGATCGGAGCCAGAAATGCCCCATAACCCAAACCCGTTCGTAAAAGCTCAATGAGCGGGTCTATCAAACCACCACGAGTGAGGCCGAAGAGCCCTAGCAGGATAATTATCGCAACTGCAATAAGAGCAACTGCGACTAAATCACCCATCGAATCCATGAGCGTTTCGAGCAGAAGACGTGATTCCATCCCTGCTTGATCTTCTGGAATTTCCTTGTTGCTTGAGCTGTTCTTGGGTTCTTTCTTTTTCATATCAGTCAATGCGGATTGTCAAATAACAACCGAGCGCGCTCTGCTACACACTCGGTAAGCGCTGGACGATCCGTGGCTACAGCGCCGGAAGGGATGCGGATGATTCAATCTCAGGTTCAGATTCCTCTGAAGTCGTCTGTGGGACACTGCGCAGGCTTAGCCCCAAGCGACGGTCTGATGCGTCGATGTGGATAATTCGCACCCTCACCTGCTCCCCCTCATGAAGGACGTTGCGAGGGTGGAGAAAGCTACCGTCACCCAACTCGGAAACATGAATCAAACCTTCCAAACCCTCCTCAATGCCTATGAAAGCGCCGAATTTAACCACATTCGTTACAACGCCTTCCACAATCTGTCCGATTGAATACTGTTCATCCACCTTCTCCCAGGGATCCGGCAAAAGCTCTTTCAGGCTTAAGGCTACTCGGTCCTGATCCTGATCAACAGAGATGATTTGGACCTCTATTTCCTGGCCGCACTCAACGACATCAGATGGGTGCCCGACCCTCCCCCACGAGAGCTCTGAGACGTGAATCAATCCTTCCACACCTCCCAAGTCGACAAATACACCGAAGCGAGTTATGTTGGTGACTTCTCCCCGCACTCGGTCCCCTGGGTTTAAAGATGTTAAGAGCTCGACACGCCTTCCTGGTCCGGCGAGTGCTGCACGCTGAGATAGAACAAGCCGTCCACGTTCGGGATCAAACTCAATAACTTTCAAACCCATCTGTTTACCAACTTGATCTTCAAGCATCTTAAGTCGCAGTTCATCTTCAAGATCAGGTTGGACGTTCATGAGGTGCGAAAGCGGAACAAAACCTCGCAGGCTTCGAGCTTCGACGAGTAATCCACCGCGATTGAAGCCTACGATAGGAAGATCAACGACTTCATCTTCTTGATAGAGTTCGCGGGCCCAGATCCAATCTTCTGGGTCACCTTGATTGATTGTTCGTCTTTCTGAGCCGCCCTCAATTTCCGGTTCGGTATGGTCGACCTGATGCTCTTCCTCTTCCATGACCGCCGCCCACCACGACTCATCCAGAACTGGCGCTTCTTCGCGCTCGCTCACCTCGTTTGAATCATCATCCAGTGTCATGCTAAAAACCTTTTACCATTCGCCTGCTCAGCTGGGACCAACGAAATTCCGAACGGTTGATAAACTATCCAATGAGAGCTACTCCATCTTCTGAGCCACGACCTCTTCTGAGGTCACTGCCCCTCGTTCCATGTTCGCTATCGTTTCCGCTACCGCCTCAATCGCGACACGTTGTTTCCGGTACAGATCCGCCTCAGACATCGCCAATTTCATGGCGACATCTCTTACTTTTCTACCCTGCAGAAATTTCATCTCAAGAATATTGTACAGCATCCACTCTGCCGTGAAGCGACGCTCCCCCTCTGGCCGCACCTGATCGATCGCATGGCGAAGAGTTGCTCTTAAGGCGTTCACGGGGTTCCCTTCATGCTCATCCATTGCCCGCCTGACTACTCGCAGCCCAAGCAGCGGGCTGCTGGTAAGGCGAGGCCCGCCCCAATAATGGCCAAGCGCTTCACGCACCAACTCCGTTAGCTCCTCTTCGGATCCAATCCCTTCTACCGGGGCTGTGAGCGCGTCCGAACCAGCATAGCGAGCTTCGGCTCGAATTCTCTGGATCGTCTGAACCTGCGGCACCAGCCGATCGACAATCGCGAAAACCTCTCGCTGCAGTTTCCTCTCTGTCAACGCTATCGTGGCTCGCTCAAGAAGTGTACTCAGATTTTCCTCTTCTTCTTGCGTGAAATCGGGTACTGGGCCGCGAGCCTGTAACCCCAAGAAACCGATGACCTCAGCGGGATTAGTTAGGCGAAGCGGGATTAGCCAGAAAACATCCCAAGAGAATACATCCCCTAAAATATCAAACTCCTTGCGGTTATCGGTGACCATCAACGGGGGAAGATCGTTCGAACCCCGCAGGGGGTCCTCAGAACCAACCGCGACCTCCATTTCCAGGCCCTCTGCACCAACGAGGGCAACGAATGCTGAATCGCTCCCAAGCAGGGCACAGGTCGCATTGAGGATGGATTCGAGAAATTGCTTGAGATCGCCACTCGTGAGTAAACGCTCTTCCAACAACTGAAGCCGGGCGACATCACCGCGATCCTCGCCATAAAAGAACCAGAGTTCGACCGGGCGACGGATAAGCGTAATCAAATATTGGAGGATGAGGATTGATGCAACCGTGGTGAAGGGGACTACGCGGCTGTTTTCATATCCAAACATCTCTGCCAGCCGATTGACGATGACAGTGAGAGCTAGCACTGTGGATGCCACAAAAGGGCCACGAATTATCCATTGAAACAATCGCGCTTTTACTACACGATCGGGAATCTCAACACCAAAGTACGCTACAGCATAGGACATTAACACCAGCTGAACAGCAACGAAGATGTTGATGACGATTAAAATGCCCCAGAAAAGAACGCCTTGTGAAATTAATGCGGATCCCCCCAGCATCACCCAGGGATACGCCGCAATCAGTGGGCCGATTGAGCCAGCTAACAGGTAGCGCATCCGTCGTTTGCTAGAGCGCGTCAGGCAGCGTTTGTAAGCTCGCCAGAAGTTATACCCCGCCAGAATTAAGTTGATGAGCAAGAAAATGCTGAATAGCGGGAAGAGTGGTCCGGGGCGCAAATAAACAACCGACCCGCTAACCACAACCTCAGCGGCGATCAACTGAGTGAATGCAACTCCTGCTAAGGTTAACCCGCTTAGAAGATAGCTCAATCCAACGAGGCGCGATCGACGGCCTCTGGATGGTCTTCCCGTGGCGGCCAGGAGAGCATCGGAAAGTTGCAGATAGGCAGCAGGCACAAAACTAATGCCCAGCCACTGCAATCGCAGCCACACCTCAGCCTCTGCAGGGGAATGGGTTGTGGCTACGAGCACATCACCAAAATAGACAATGGTTACACATGCCAACAACACTGCCAGGGACCGAGCCACCCTTTCACGCATGTTGAAGGTCAGCGCGTAGAGCAGCAGCGAGAATGCTGTAATCGTATTACCAGCAGTGAGGATTTGGTTCAGAATGAGCAGCGGTGCAACCATGTCAGACATAGAGAATACGGCTGGATCTCAACCGAGTTCCACAGCGAAGAAAAGCGCAATATCCTGATCCGGGTAGTACAGATCACTATATCCCGCGTACAGAAATCCGGTTCTCTGAGCGAGGCAGATCGCCGGGTAGTTCTTTGTCTGCATCTCCATGAAAAGAAGTCTTCTATCCCTGGCTCGGCACCACTCCTTTCCAGCAGCGAGCAACCTCGAAGCGATTCCCTGCCTCCTGAAGCGCAGATCTACGACTACGTCCGTTATCCACGCGGATCCTTCAGCAGGGCCATCACTCAACGCCAGGTATCCAGCGGGCTGCTCTTCCACCTCCGCCAGGAGCAGTGTCTGCAAATGAGTCCACTCATCTGCCAACCGTTTAGGATCTCTTGGATAGACGGCCTGCATCGGGCGTGGTAATCGCACTTCCCGGAAGGTCACCCCGATCTCGCTTGGCTGCTTGCGGTATGAGAGCTGCCAGACATGATCTGTACTGAATCCATGGTCCATGGACATTAACCTGGGGATGTCGCTTGATATTGCCTGGCGCACATTTATTTGCTCAATCATCGTAACTTTTGACCCTCATTGCGTACTTATGGGACGATTTGCAGCTGGATCTGGCAAGGGAATGGAGCGTTTCCGAGAGTATCGGTAACGACCAGCTGGACCGCATACTGACCAGGCCGGACCAAGCTTGTATCCCAGATTCCTAACAACTCTGTCTCGTCGTCGCACCCTTGCTCGCATACAGTTTGATTGTTGGCCGAGATTGCCAGCCAGGTGCTTGCCGGCTTTAGATCGTTGTATTCAAGCTTATAGAAAGCAAAACCCGGGATATTTGCAGCCCCTTTAAAATGCACCTCGCCTTTAACTCTCGCGCCGCTTTCAGGAGAGAAGATCGTCGCATTGAGATTCGCACAACCCGCGCCATCAATGCCATCCGGGTCTATTGGCGTCGCTGTCGAAAATGCGGTTCCTTCTTCCCCCTGCCCCAAAATGGGGGTTGCAAGCAGGGAAACCGTCGGTATTGCTGTAGGGCGCAGCGAGGCAGGAAGAGCAGGGCTAGCGAAGGTCGTCAAGATGAACACCACGACGATAACGGTGACGGCGAGAGCAAGCATTCCCCCTGAGCGTCGCAGCCTGGAGATGGCCCGCTCCCGCTCCAAACCATAGATCGCCACTCGATATGAGTTATACGCTCGCAGAACCGACCCAAAATACACCAGTCCGAGTAATCCCAGGAGGAGAAAAATCCATCTCTGGTTAGCCTCGATTATAAGCAATACTTCTTCCATGCATTTCCAATCTTATAGTTCTTTTAAAACTCCACTGACTAGGGCTGTTAATCTTGGGACAATCACATCACCGGCAGCCAAGACTTCTTCGTGAGTCGTCACTGTTGAGCCATCGAGGTTGGCCTTATTACTAATACCGGATACACCCAGGACGCGCATTCCGCCATGGCGGGCAATGATGACTTCTGGAACGGTGGACATTCCGACGGCGTCAACCCCGATTCCACGCAGAAACCGTAAATCCGCCGGGGTTTCAAACGATGGTCCAGCAAGGCAGACGTACACACCTTCTTGCAGCGGGATATCACCTTTTTCGGCAACAGCTCTAGCGATCGACTTCAGCTCCGGATCATATGCCTGGCTCATATCTGGAAAGCGTGGGCCATAAGCGTCTAAGTTCGGACCTCTCAGGGGCGATTGACCGGCCATTCCAATTAGATTGATATGGTCTGAGATGAGCATGAGTTCGCCGGGTGAAAACTCGGGGTGAACGGCTCCCGCGGCATTGGTAACGATTAGAATATTTGCCCCCAGTTTCTGCATAACTCGCACCGGGAGACCTATGCGCTCAATTGAGTGTCCTTCATAGTAATGAGCACGACCTTGTAAAACTAAAACAGGAACTCCCTCCAGATGACCAAAGACGAGTTTACCTGAGTGCCCTTCGACCGTTGAAACAGGCCAACCAGGGATGGCATTGACTTCGATGTGCTCCGCACCCTCAATTGCCTCCGCTAGCGGACCCAATCCCGAGCCTAAAATCATGCCAATTTTCGGCTCCAATGATGTCGTCTTTCTGATTGCTCCTACTGCATCATCAATATCTTGTTCACGAATAAATCCCATAGTCTACCTCTCGTCTTCGCTTCTGGATCGACGGCGATGAATACGAACAGCGTTCGGGCTCGAAAGCCCCAGGAGTGTTTGCACTTCACGTCGTGATTTACCTTCTTCTAACATATGACTGGCTCGCGAGTGTCGCAATGTGTGCGGCGAAAGGGATCCTTCCAACTCGCTTACAACCGCCCAGCGTTTAACGACCAGCCACAACCCTTGCCGGCTCAATCCCTGGCCTCGTTGGTTTAGGAAAAGCACATTCTCGGCGACGTTGCGCACGAAGTGGGGTCGCCCATCACTTAGGTATTTTTGCAGGAGCGTGATCGATTCAGGAATCGCCAACCACTGGGTCCGATCTGGCGGCCTTCGAATGTGTGCATGGTTAAGATCGACATCGGGAACTCGGAGCCGAACCATATCCGTGGCTCGGAACCCAGTTTCGTACAGCAGCGAAAGGATTGCTGCATCTCGGATTGCACCTGGAGAATAATACTTTCGTGGCGCCAACAGCAACCGATCCAGTTCTTGCTTGCTGAGTGTCCGCGGTTGAGTTCTGCCTAGTGCCGGCCCTTTTAGCAATTCACGGAAGCGCCGAACGTCCACAAGACCCTGACCAGAGAGGAACTCAAGGTAGGATCTGGCAGCAGCAAGCTTGCGAGAGACCGTCGCCGGTTTGTAGCCCTGCACCCCCAGCCAGTCTACATAGTGGATGACAGCCGAAGGAAGAAGCGCATCAGGCGCTAGCGGTGTGCCTGAATGGCTGGCGAGAACACTATAGAACTGGTCGAGGTCGGTGCCATACGCAGTAATTGTATGTACCGAGGCGTTGTGTTCGTTTTGGAGTTCGTCCAGATATTGTTGGATGGAGCGCTCCATTGGGTCTCCCGACTGCTCCTTTAAGCTCATTTTACATTATACCATCGGGCTGCATAAACTTACCATAACTACACCCCCATTGTGACCACTTTGAAAACATAACCTGGAGGTCTTCACTTTATTTATCCCCCTCGAGATTATCAATCACCATGCACTTCCCTCATCCAGCCGCTGCATATCTTCATCTGATAACTCAACGGATAGGCACCCGAGGTTATCCTCTAGCTGCTCTAGATCCCGAGGACCGATAATCGCGCTCACCACAGCAGGTCGGGAAATCAACCAGCGCAGAGCGACTTGAGAAGGTGATTTCTTTCTTTCCAGAGCGATTTGCTTGACAACCTCCAATGTGGATAGGCTGTGCGGGTCCATTAAATAGGCTTGAATCCGGTCGCTCGTCGCCCCGCGACTGCCTTGCGGAGGTGTTTGATCGCCTGCGTATTTGCCTGTGAGAAAGCCCCCCGCTAACGGACTGTAGGGGATTACTCCGATGTCGTAATTCAAACAAACATCTTCGAGTTCCCGCTCAAACTCATCCCGACGGACTAAATTGTAATGTGGTTGGAGGCTGATGAAACTTGTCAACCTGCATCGATCGGAGGTCCACAAGGACTCCATTAAACGCCACGCCGGGTAATTTGAGCAGCCGATATAACACACACGTCCATCGCGGACAAGATCATCCAACGCGCGCAGTGTCTCCTCGATCGGTGTACTCTCATCCGGCCAGTGTACCTGGTACAGATCAATATAGTCTGTCCCCAATCGCTTAAGGGATTGCTCTACGGCCGAGAAGATGTATTTACGAGAAAGCCCTTCATCATTTGGACCCTCACCCATTCGTCCTCGGACTTTCGTAGCCAGGATGACCTGCGTTCGTTTCTCAGGATTCTTGCGAAGCCATTTTCCGATGATACTCTCAGCGACCCCTCCCGGATTCCCATCAATCCACCGTGAATAGATATCAGCCGTATCAATGAAATTAATCCCCGCATCATAAGCCGCATCGAGCACCTCGAAGGAAGCTTTTTCATCCGCCGTCCATCCAAATTGCATCGTGCCCAAACATAACGGGGAGACTTTTACCCCTGAGCTTCCAAAAGATCGATGTTCCATTTTTCCCAACCTCCTGAGTAAGTACTAAATGAGGTGAAGCGAACAATCGAAGGGTTCCTGGAGCTTAACCTAACACTGATGGCTTTGTGCTTGCAACAGGAAGGATTAACTATAGGAACCTCCCAGTACTATCTCGCCGTTCTGGGAGGTCCTCACTTACAGTTCATAAAATTAAGGTGATATCGGCGTTCGTAACTGCCGACTTGAAATCCCTGAGCTTAAATATCAGTGCTAAAAGCTATACCCACGGTTCCCGGACCGACATTCGCACCGACAGCCGGGCTGACTTCAGAAAGGAAAGACTCGACAGGATTAAATTTTTCCTCTGCTTCTCTGAGTAATGCAAGCGCTTCCTCTTCGGTCGCTGCGTGCAGACCCGCTATGCGCACATTTTGCTTTCCCTCGAGCTTTTCCCCCACGATATCTAACAGCCTTGCTTTGGCTTTCGCTTTCGTTCGTACATTCTCAAAAGCCTCCACTTGTCCATCTTCAACCTGGAGAAGCGGTTTCAAGCTCAGAGCCGTGCCAAGCAACTTCTTTGCACCACCGATGCGACCATTGCGGTGGAGGTATTCGAGCGTGTCCACAACAAAGAATATCCCGGTGTGATTTTTCGCTTTGTCAGCGATTTCCACGACTTCTTTAAAGGATTTCCCCGCCTCCACAGCACGAGCTGCTGCTAGAACTTGAAATCCCAATTCCATCGACACCGACATCGAGTTGACAAACTCAATTTTCGCGCCCGGGAAATTCTCCTTCGCTAGCGTTGCGGAAGTCAAAGTCCCTGAGAGCTTCGGGGATACGTGAATGGCGAGAATGGGTCTTCCCTCAGCGATCAGTGGCTTATAGATCTCATCGAAATCGGTCACAGTGGCTTGAGAGGTTGATGGAATATCCGCGCTCTCCTTCAAACGAGCATAGAACTGGGAAGGAGACATCTCCGTTCCGTCGCGAAACATTTCCTTTCCGCCATCCCAAATTGAATAGGATGCGGCGACTTTTATGTCATATTGGTCTACTAATTTTTGGGGTATATAAGCTGTGCTATCCGTAATAATGGCAATTTTCGACATCCGCTTCTCTCCTGGGTCTATGACTGCAGCAATTGCTGCTCTAAAGGGAGTTAACCCCGAAAGTATCGAGAGGTTGCGGTTGGCTGGAATCTATCCTCGGGATTTTAACCACGCTTGGAGCCGGTCCAACGGCCATGTATTCATGATCGAGGGAGCTTCCGCCCAAGCGCGCTGCGCTGTTCCCACGCCAAATCGACGGAACGTGAAATGGTCAGGTAGACAGCCTCTCCTTTGATCTCAAGCAGATCGGGGATCGTTTCGAAGATTTCCGCGATCTAACAATTCTTCAACCTGAATCCTCCATTAAGGTGCGTGTTCCGCCAGAACTTGCACGATTTTCCACGTCGTTCCATCGCCCATCATCCCAATCCCAATAAAATGGAAACCGGGATTGAGAAGCACAGAGCGCGTATCGGGATCGTCAAACCATTCATTAATGGCGATCTCACCCAGACGATCAAGCGGCTCGTTTGCAGCATAGACCAGTTCCGCCACTTGCCCGTGATACCCACTTTCGATGAGCATGCTCTCAATGAGAATCTCCGCCGTCTCAGGGTCTTCATGGCTTAGATACGCATGTACCGCCATATCGATGGCTCTTTTGTTCGCAATTTCGGTGAGGGCAATCTGTCGGACCAGTGGCGGCCAGCCCTCCAGCGCTCGATGGACATTGATCGCTGAGAGAAGAGCATCCGTGGTTGACGAAATTGCCGTATCAAGATCCCCGGTTAGCGTAGGCCTTGTTGTCAATGGCGCGTCTTCACCCGTGCCCTTGAGGGAGTCTGATGATTGACTATCTTGAGGGGCGCTCAAGGTAGCTTGAAGCGGTCTGAAAGGGCGGTCAGGTGTTTGCTGAGTCGTAAATTGCTCTTTTTCTAAAGTTTGGTCTGTGAATTGACACGCACTTGCCAACAGAAAGAGCAACATCATCAGAAGAATAGATAAGGACCTGTTTTTCATCACCTCACCTCGAATTTGCTGATTATACTCTCCACGCTGAATCCCCGTGTTAAGTTTATTGGTTCTCCTCCAAATTGTTTGGGGGACCACGCGTGTTGAGGTCACTGAGCTCCACTGCACAAATAAATCAGGGGGCGACCCGTGTGTGGCCGTGGGCCAACACACACCTGCACGCCTAACCTCCCGCAGGTTTTTCTATCCTGCGGGAGGTTTAAGACCTGCGGGAAAGTTTAGCGGGCAAGGTCTGCGACTGGAAGCTAAGTAGAGACACAGCATACTGCGTCTCTACAGAGGGGGCGTGTGTCCTGTCGACGGATGGCAAGCATTGCCCTACCTGGTTCCTACTATTTGTAAACTTACTCACCAAAAATTCATGCGGTGGCAGGAAAAAACTCCGTGATTCGAGTGATGATTGATCTGATAGAGACAGCCATGGTTATGTCACCTTTCCACATTAGAGAGAGGAGAACCAGTTTATTAAGCACCCATGTAAATGTAGATCAAGAATTAATATTCGGAGCTGGCGCAGCCTCCTGGGGTCTTAGTGAATCGTTGCTTCAAAAGCATCCTTGTGCTAAGCTTTAATACACATAAGGGATCATTTCGATAGCTGGAACGAACATTGTCTAATCTTAAACCGATCATTGTATATATCATCGACCGCCACCCCCTTGAAGTCTCTGAAACGGGACCATTTTTTCGCTGGCTTAATTTCGATAATGATTTTAAACGAGAACTAGAGGACCTCATCGGTCCATATGATCCAGATAAACTGAGTGTTCTAATCGATGAAAAACCTGCGGGAAGCAGATGGCGCACACTCCTCGATCACCTGCTTCGTGAACAGGTCGAGCTTGTTGTAACGCACCTCGCTCCGCTCTCTCCTGCACAACGCCAACAACTCATCGGAGTTTGTGCCCAAGTCGGCGCGCAGTTAATCACTCCCAGCGACGCAGGACGCAATCGGGAAAACGGCAAAGAAAATTAACGATCGTTCTCTAAAAGATACGTCGAATCCAGGGACCGTTGTGGCTTACGAATACGTTGGCAACCTGCATACACATACACGCTATTCTGATGGACATGGCAGTCATGAGGATATCGCCCTTGCGGCTATCGAGGCCGGCCTAGATTTTATCGTCGTCACGGACCACAATGTCTGGGTCGATGGGATGGATGGATACCGTTACCTTGACCGTCAGCGAGTTCTCCTATTAACGGGAGAGGAGATCCACGACCAGGCACGAGAACCTCAAAAGAACCACTTATTGGTCTACGAAACACTCTGCGAACTCGCTCCCCACGCGTCTGATCCACAGGAATTGGTGGACGCTGTCACCCAGGAGGGGGGGCTATCGTTTATCGCCCACCCGACCGACCCCGCCGCGCCCGCATTCAATGAAGATGATCTCTCCTGGGTTGATTGGGGCGTGACAGGTTTTACGGGATTGGAATTATGGAACTTCATGAGCGAATTCAAAGGGCTCCTGACCTCGCTCCCACGCTCGATGTGGTATGCGTACAATCCTACGTGGATCGCCTGCGGACCTTACCCGAGCACTCTCGAACGCTGGGATCGCCTACTCGCTACTGGTAAGAAAATCGTCGCCATTGGGGGTACAGATGCCCACGCCACCCCCGTAAGTCTAGGACCTCTCAAAAGGACAATCTTCCCCTATGAATTCCTCTTCAGGACAGTTAATACGCACGTTCTCCTGCGGGAGCCCCTGACAGGAGATTTCGAGATCGACCGTAGACGCTTGTTTCACGCCATTCGCGAGGGTCATTGCTTCGTAGGATATGACCTCCCATCCTCAACTCGTGGTTTTCGCTTTACTGCCCAAGGAGAAAAAGGCGAGTTCGAAATGGGCGATACAACTGAGATTCGCTTTGGTGTCACGCTGAAGATCAGCGTCCCTAAGCGGGCAGAGATCCGCTTGTTGCGTAATGGCGAGGAAATTCACCGCTGGGACTACCAGGAGACCGCAGTGCACACTGTTAACCAGCCAGGGGTGTATCGCGCCGAAGCTTATCTTCGATACAAGGGCAAGTTGCGCGCTTGGATCTTCAGCAACCCGATCTACATCACCTCTAAATAACCTCCGTAAATAAACTTATTGAGCCTGTATGTCCAGCGATGAAGATTCGCTCGCATGATATAATTACCAGCACATATGTTCGATTCCCTCGAGACCGCCGATGAATGAATTTCTCTTGCATGCACCCTACCAGCCGACCGGGGACCAGCCGGAGGCGATCGAGCAACTCCTGCACGGTTTGGAGCGCGGTGATAAACATCAGGTGCTTCTCGGCGCGACAGGCACGGGAAAAACCTTCGCTATTGCCAATGTGATCGCCAGAACACAGCGCCCCGCTCTGATCTTGGCCCATAATAAAACTCTGGCAGCCCAGCTGTATGCGGAGTTTAAATCGTTCTTTCCAGAGAATGCGGTCGAGTACTTCGTCTCCTACTACGACTACTACCAACCCGAGGCGTATGTACCCAAGCATGACCTCTACATCGAAAAAGAGACACATATCAACGAGGAGATAGACCGCCTCAGGCTCAGCACAACGGCCTCTGTGGTCTCGCGCCGGGACGTAATTGTTGTAGCTTCCGTTTCCTGTATCTATGGCATCGGAAACCCGGAGGCCTACGGTCAGATTGTCATCAATCTGGAGGTGGGATCTCGCTATCGCCGCGATGCGCTCTTACGCCAGCTTGTTGAAAGCCATTACGAACGCAACGATATGGAATTGAAGCCCGGAGTGTTCAGGGTACGCGGAGACACTCTTGAGATCCTCCCAGCGTATGAGGAGCTGGGCATACGGCTTAGCTTTTTCGGAGACGAACTCGAGCGCATCACCCGCTTTGCCCCGCTCACCGGTGAACTCCTGCGCGATCTCCCCCAAGCCAGCGTCTTTCCCGCAAAGCACTTCATCACAGATAGCGAGAAGTTAGAGGCTGCAATTAGAGACATTGAGGTCGAGCTGCACGATCAATTGGCTCATCTAAAATCAAAGGAAAAATTGCTTGAAGCCCAACGTCTCGAACAGCGCACTATGTACGATCTCGAGATGCTGCGAGAGGTGGGTTACTGCTCCGGTATCGAAAACTACTCCCGCCATCTCGACCAACGCTCTGCAGGATCACCGCCATGGACATTGATCGATTACTTCCCTCCGGATTTTCTCCTCATCATCGATGAAGGCCATATGACCATCCCTCAGGTGCGGGGGATGTTCGCCGGTGACTTATCGCGCAAAGGTACACTGGTAGATTTCGGATTCCGATTGCCGTCAGCCCTTGATAATCGACCACTCTCCTTCAATGAATTCGAGACCCGAATCGGGCAGGCCATTTACACATCCGCCACACCCGGTCCCTATGAGCTCGAGAAGGCCACGCAAGTGGTCGAACAGATCATCCGCCCTACAGGATTGGTCGATCCCGAAATCGAAATTCGCCCCATTGAGGGGCAAATAGACAATCTTGTGGGCGAAATACGCGCCCGAGTTGAAATTGGCGAGCGGGTCCTGGTAACTACACTGACGAAACGAATGGCGGAGGACCTCTCCGATTACATCCTCGAACTCGACATCAAGGTCCACTATCTTCATTCAGAGGTCGACACCATCGAGCGCGTGGCCATCTTGCGTGATTTACGCCTGGGAGTTTACGATGTTGTCGTGGGGATCAATCTTCTGCGGGAGGGCTTGGATCTTCCTGAGGTTTCACTGGTCGCCATCCTCGATGCCGATAAGGAAGGTTTCTTGCGATCTGGCACTTCCCTCATACAAACAGTAGGCCGTGCCGCCCGGCACATCAATGGTCGCGTCATCATGTATGCCGACAGGATTACCAATTCGATGCACTTTGCAATTGACGAGACAGAACGACGGCGAAAGAAGCAAACTGCCTATAACGAAGAACACGGCATAGAGCCCATGAGCATCATCAAAGAAATACGCGATCTGACCGATCAAATCACATCAAGAGCAGTCGCCGAACAAGCCGGAGAATACCGGGCAGTGACTCCAGAGACACTTCCAAAAGATGAACTCGTGCGGCTCATTAATGAACTTGAAAAGCAAATGCATCATTCTGCGGAAGCACTTGAGTTTGAAAAATCGGCTGCCCTTCGTGACCAAATTTTCGAACTGAGAGAAGTGCTCGCCGAAAAAGAGGACCTGCCTCCATGGCAGAGGGCACGCATCCTATCCGGTGAAATCCAAAATTAAAAGGACAACTCCGAATATCTATGCTTCGGAGTTGTTCCTCTCGTCTCGCAAATTGGAACCAGCCAACTTCAAACCTGTAAGCGCTAGTTCTAAAAGGAGATGTTTGTTGTTTAAATTACGGCGTTAGATACGCCCGAATCCTTGTAGAAGTTTGATGTAACTCGAGCGCTCGAAAGCTGCCGGCTCAACGTAGTTCTCAAGGCTGAGCGACCCCCGCAAATTCTCTAGCGAGTCTTCCCCGAACACCTCCACCAGCGCTTCAAAATCAGCGATAATCCCCTTTAGAGGCGCAATACCTTCCTCTTTCAAGAGGACCGAACAAACATTGGCAATATCTGCCCCGGCCAGGATTGCTTTCATCACACCCTTGCCGCTGTGCACACCGCTCGTCAACGCCAGCGAACAATCAACCTGATTATAGAGAATTGCGATCCAGCGCAGCGGGAGAAGAATATCCTCCGGCCGACTAAGGCTGAGATGCGGTTTGATATCTTTCTTACTAACATCGATATCCGGCTGATAAAAACGGTTGAATAGCACCAGCGCATCTGCCCCTTCATCGGCCAGCCGGGAAGTAAAATTCGGCAAGGCGCTGAAGAACGGGCTCAGCTTAACCGCAACCGGGATACTGACTTTCTCTTTCACGGCGCGGAGAATGTCCAGATAGAGTGTCTCAATGTCGAGCCCGAAAAGCGTATCGGTTGTGGGGATGAAGTAGATATTGAGCACCAATCCATCCGCCCCCGCCTGCTCAATTTTCTGCGAATAATCCAGCCATCCGCCCTTACTCGTGCCGTTCATGCTGGCGATGATGGGGATATCAACGGACTCTTTAGCTTTGCGCACATGCTCAACATAGCTGTCCGGATCGCGTAGGTAATCCTGCTTAACCGGGAAATAGGTGCTTGCATCCGCCAGGCTCAACGAGCCATCGGAAAGCAGATGAGAAAGTTCACCTGTTTCGAGCGCAATCTGCTCCTCGAAGAGTGAGTACATAACGACGGCGGAAGCGCCGGCGTCCTCCATGGTTTTGATATCGTCAATCTCGCGGGATAAGGGGGAAGCCGAGGGCACAATCGGGTTCTTCAGCTTCAATCCCATGTAGGTGGTTGTTAGATCAGCCATGATATCCTCTCCAAGAAATAGTGAGAGCCTGTAACGGCTCGAAGCGAAAGTTGTAAGTTATCCGTATCCTGGATGCTCAGGATCTTTCTCTATGAATTATAGACTTAACCCAGGGACGCAGCAAGAACATAGCGTGTTGTGGTTAATGAACAACCCACATTAAATCATCCCGGCAGCTCAATTCTGAAGATAGCGCCGCCGTCAGATCGGTTATCAGCGCGTATCGAGCCATCATGCGCTTCCACCAGCTTGCGGGTGATAGCTAGTCCGAGACCAGATCCTCCAGCCTGACGTGAGCGCGAGGGATCGACACGATATAAACGCTCGAAAACTCGCTCAAGGTCCGGCGCGGGAATCCCCTCTCCGGTATCGATCACTTCCAAGACGACTTTCAACCTTTGAGAGTCGAACCTCAGCCGGAGGGTCACATTACCCCCTTCGGACGTGTAGCGGAGGGCGTTCGTGATCAGATTCCCCAGAATCTGTTCGACCCGGACGGCATCCACCATTCCATAAATCGATGCTTCCGGTGGGATATCAGCATTCAGCGAAACCCCTATGGTTTGTGCTTCAGGGCGATACGTTTCTACTACTTTCTGGACGAGGAGTCCCAGATCCATTCGCGAAAGCTCAAGTGAAAGCTGTCCAGCGTCTGCCAGGGCCAGCGTGCGTAGATCTTCGACGAGGCGATTAAGCAGCTCGCTTTGCTCCAAAATGGGCTCGATGCTCTCAACTTCTAGAGGGTGAACACCATCAATGATGGCTTCTAAGCGTGCCTTAATAACCGCGAGAGGATTGCGCAGTTCGTGGGCGATGTCTGCAGTCATTTCTCTCCGGCGATCCTCGGAGAGTTCCAGGTTCTCAGCCATCTGGTTGAAAGCCATCGAGAGTTCGCCTACCTCATCACTGGTGCGGATTTCGACGCGCCGACTTAGTTCACCACCCGCCACAGCCCGCGCGGCGTCGGTTAGTTCATTCACCGGGCGAAGCAAGCCTTTAACAAACAATACGCCGAGAAGCACGGCAACGGCGCTGGCGATAAGAGATGCGACCCAGAAGGCGCGTTGAAGATCTTCGAATAACTGGGTTTCCGGATTAGAAAACCCTGATCCGATCGGCGCTAGATAACCAACAACCTCGTTGCCCACTTCAATAGGAAATGCACTTGAACGTTCCACCAGTGACAGCTTACTACCCTGTCTGTCGGGTGGACCAATGATGATTACTCCAGACTCATCGGCGAGCAGGGTATTTCGCCCCCCCGCTGTCCCCTGGCCCTGACCGGATTGGCCTCTCTGCCCTGACCCCGGCAAGACGACCTGCACACCTTCCCAGCCCCCATGATCTTGATAATAGGCTTCGAGTACT
>JAUWFP010000021.1 GCA_030606845.1 Anaerolineales bacterium
CCGATCGTGAAGGCATGTGTGCACAGCATACCGATGAAAGTCAGGGCACCAAAGAGAGTCCATTTCTGAATTGTCTCGGCTTTGCGCAGGAAGATAAAGCTCCAGTAACCCGTCAAGCCAATAGCTGAGATGAACAAGGGGATTGGAAAACCCTCAACCCAGCTGATATAGGGCAGGAACATAAAAAAGCCGCCAATTGCGGGCAGTGCCAAAAGAGCCATGGCCACTGGATAGGTCCATTCTTCGCCCTTCTTGATCTCTTGCGAGATGAGGATCAAGGCAATGCCGGCTACAAAAATGATCGCCCGCCAGACCGGGTAAAAGAGATCAAAAAGCTTCGGCCCGCTTGCGAAAGTCGGGTTACCAGCTTCGATATGGATGATTAAATCGGTTAGTACTCTTTCTAAAGCTGTTTGCACGATGAATGGGATGACGGCTACCATGAGCAATCCGATGAGGATTGCCACGACCGACATGATCGTACGATTCTTCTGTGGTGTATCTTTCATTTTTCTTCTCCTGAGGTTGGTATAAGAATTGCGTGCTTGTGACAAGTATCACATAAAGTCTCCGATAAGTTGTTGCTTTAACGCAAACATTCTCCTCGATGAGGGATGCAGGTTTTTGGGTAAGGGCTCTATGTTTCTGCGGGGAGCAAGCCTTCTTTAAAGAAGGGAGAAGGCAAGCGAGCCGGCTATCTCTTATCGTCGCTGGTTATCCTGAAGTAAAAAAACTGTTATCAATGATGGGGGTTAGGGAGCACTATGTAGAGTCAGGTGTGGAAGAATGGCTGTCTTTCAACATCTAGTCCGTCTGATGGGGACCGGCTAAAGCAGAGAGCCCTTCCTGATCCGTGATCGAGAACTCTGTGCGGGTGATATGGATCAGTTTCTCGTCTGAGAAACGGTAGAGAATCCGGCACACCATCTCACGGGTTGTCCCAACATAGGCGGCCATCGTATCGAGGGTGAGGTCGCGTGCCACCGGATCATCACCTGTACCACCATAGCGTTCGAGCATCAAGTTCGCGAGACGTCCGGCGACAGGTTGGAAGGCGAGGCTTTCCACGATGTTGCTGGCTTGTTTCATGCGCATAACGAGCAAACCACATAGAGACCAAAGTGCCTCCCCGTTGGCAATTAGAAAGGGAAGCAGGTCCTCGCGCGACCAGGATACTAACGAGCCTGATTTAACGCCCTGCAGGGAGACGGGCATGGCGGAATTTTTATCGAAGAAACTTAATCCCCAGAATACATCACCCTCGGTGAGCGTGAGGACGACCAAGTTGCGGCCTTCCTCGGATTCCTTAACCGCGTGGAGTGTTCCCTCTATCACCAGAATCAGATATGGCCATAGCTCGCCATGTAAGGTGACAAATTCACCCTTATCAAATCGTCGCCGACGCGCCAATGATGTGATTTCCGTCATACGGGCATCATCGAAGTGTGCGAAGGGATTCGTCTCTTTTAGCAGCTTCTGAAGGTCCGTCAACACATTGCTCCCAGGTTCGTCTGTGCGATCAATCTTGTGCCCAGTGGATAAGGAACTTTAGCACAAAACGGTTGATTTCTCCATTTTACACATATCACCGATGCGGGCAGGGTGATTGGTAAACTGGATCAACGTTCCAATGGAAGGGTTAAATCTCTACAGCTCCACCCGTACCATGGAATTCGTATGCGAATTGGAGGCAGCGGCAATAACTTACGGAGTAACCCGCGACTGTCCCTTAAATTGGCTCATGTAGAGCTTGTGGTAGAAACCACCTTGCGCCAGCAGCTCATCATGCGTGCCGCGCTCGATGATGCGCCCGTCGTCGATGACGAGAAGCTTGTCGGCGCCGCGGATGGTGCTTAAGCGATGGGCGATAACAAAGCTGGTGCGTC
Organism: Anaerolineales bacterium; assembly: GCA_030606845.1. GTDB lineage: Bacteria > Chloroflexota > Anaerolineae > Anaerolineales > E44-bin32 > E44-bin32. The sequence continues at coordinate 1,887 of JAUWFP010000021.1, forward strand.
CCTCCATAAGCCGGGACAGCGCTGCTTGGATGCGGACTTCGGTGCGAGTATCTACACTGCTGGTAGCTTCATCCAGAATTAATATATCGGGGTCGGAGAGGATGGCGCGGGCGACGGCCAGCAGCTGGCGCTGTCCCTGACTTAAATTGCTGCCGCGCTCGGAGAGTTGAGTGTCGTATCCCTGGGGTAGTCGGCTGATGAACGGATCAGCGTCTGCCAACTTCGCAGCCGTGATACATTCCTCGTCGCTAGCATCGAGCCGACCGTAACGGATATTTTCCATCACCGATTCGGAGAAGAGGAAGGTATCCTGAAGAACGATGCCCAATTGACGGCGCAAACTCGCTTTCTGCACCTGGCGGATGTTATGCCCATCGATGGAGATTGCACCGTCGTCAACGTCATAAAAACGAGTGAGCAGGTTAATCATGGTTGTTTTGCCTGCCCCGGTTGGTCCTACTAACGCAATGGTTTCCCCGGGCTGCGCCGTTAGATTCATGTCCTTGATAACGGTCACATCAGGATAATAACCGAAGTTGACGTTTTCAAAGACAACCTTCCCGAGGACATCATCCAGGGCGATGGCATCTGGTTGATCGGCGAGTTCCGGCACTACGTCGATGATCTCAAAGATGCGCTCTGCGCCGGCCAAGGCGGACTGGATCTGGTTGTAAAGGTTTCCTAATTGCCGCAGTGGTGCGGCAAAGCGACGGGAATACGTATAAAAGGTAACGATGGTGCCGATGGTGGCTAAACCCTGAAGTACCATCCAACCGCCCAGGCCGGCCAGGATAGCGATATTGACGTTGCTGAGGATGCCCATCAAGGGGGGGATCAACAATGCGTACGTTTGCGCCTTTATGCCAACTTTGCGCACCTGCTCATTTGCAACGTCGAAATCGGCGAGAGCGGTTGTTTCTTGACTGAACGCTATGATGACGCGCTGCCCGCTGATCATTTCCTCAAGCTTACCGTTCAATTTGCCGATGTCCTGCTGATACTTTCGGAAACTTTGGCGTGTGCGCTTGCCCACAAAACCAACCAACCAAAGCATAAAGGGGAAAATAATCATCGAACCAAGAGCGAGCCAAAAATTGATCGCAAACATCATCACCAGAATTCCGACCAGCGTGAGCACTCCACCGAACAGGTCCGTCACATTCTGGGAAAGCACACGGTTGATGGCGTCCATGTCGTTCGTCAGACGGCTCATGAGCTCACCGTGGGGGTGTCGGTCAAAAAAGCTGATCGAGAGTGTCTGCAAATGTTCAAATAACTTTCGGCGAAGGTCGCGCATCGCTCGTTGGGATATCCTGGCCATAACCAAGCCCTGGGCTGATTGGGCCAGCCACACGCCAATAAATGCAGCCAGCATTATCAGAGCGATATTCAAAAGTCCTGTCAGGTTGTGCGTGGCGATGGATTTGTCTATGGCTACACCGATAAGGTAGGGGGTGAGGAGACTCAGCAGCGTGCTTATGGTTACGAAGAGGAACACGGAAATAAAGGACCAGCGATAGGGCAGCAACGTGGCGAGCAAGCGGCGCAGTGTGCCCCGTACGTCGCTGGCTCTTTCGATCCGCGCCCGTGTGCCTCTGCCGCCCGGACCCGGCATACCGGTGTCTGCTTGGGGAGTTGGTTGACGAGAAGGTTTGACGGTTGCTTGATTAGTCATCCCGCCCTCCACCGTCACCGCCCAATTGAGAATCGTAGATTTCCTGGTAAATGGGGCTGGAGGTCATCAGCTCGGTGTGGGTGCCTTCAGCGGCGATTTGTCCTCTATCCAGCACAACGATCTTATCGGCGTTCAGTACGGTGCTGATGCGTTGAGCGATGACGAAAGTCGTGCTCTCGGTCATCAACTTGTCCAATGCCGTTTCTATCAAGACCTCGGTTTCCACGTCTACGGCGCTGGTGCTGTCATCCAGAATCAGGATCTTAGGCCGAATTAATACTGCGCGGGCGATGGCAAGCCGCTGTTTTTGTCCACCGGAGAGGTTGACTCCCCTTTGTCCTAGAACCGTATCGTATTTATTAGGGAAGGACATGATGAAATCATGGGCTTGAGCGGTCTGGGCTGCGGAGATGACTTCTTCATCTGGCGCGTCAGGGCGGCCGTAGCGAATGTTGTCACGGATGGTTCCGCTGAACAGCACCGTCTCTTGAAGCGCGATGCCGGTTTGAGCACGTAACAGCGCTAGCGGCAAGTCGCGCACATCGATGCCGTCCAGGGTTACGCATCCTTTTTCAACGTCGTAATAGCGAGGTATCAATTTAACCAGGCTGGATTTGCCCGATCCAGTTGCGCCAAGAATGGCGACCGTCTGGCCCGGTTCGGCCACGAGATTGATATCTCTGAGGACCGGTTCACCGGAAGCGTGGTTGTAGCTGAAATAGACATTTTCGAAGGCGACTCGACCCTTTACGCCGTCCAGCGTCCGCGTTTGTGAACGATCCTGCACATCAGCAGCGCTATCCAAGACTTCATAGATGCGAGCTGAGGAGGCGTCGGCAGCGGAAAGTGGACCGACCATACCGCCCAGCATCAGCATCGGGAAGAGGGAGTAGGATAAATAATTGATCGAAGCGACGAGCTCTCCCACGGTGAGATCTCCCTGGATGACCATGTTTCCGCCCAGCCAAACAACGCCCACGATTCCTATGTTCACCAGGAACATCATCGTTGGGATCAGCAGGGCTAGGAGCTGCATAACGCGGATATTCTCGTTCATCAGGGTGATGTTCACACCATCGAAGCGCGTATTTTCATGCTCTGAACGTACGAAGGCTTTGACCACGCGCACACCCGCCAGGTTCTCCTGTAAGACCTGGTTTAACTTATCCAACTTCTTCTGAACAGCCAGAAAGATCGGTTGGGCTTTAGCGCCGATGACCCAGATCAGCCCCCAGATCAGGGGTGTGAGCGCTAGCATTAATAAGGCAAGTTGCCAACTGGTCAGAATCAGCATCACGATGCTGCCGATCATCCAGAGTGGTGCGCGCGTGAGGATCCGCAAAGACATCTGCACGATCGTCTGCACCTGGTTGACATCGCTAGTGGTGCGCACCATCAATTGACCGGTTTGGATGTGATCCAGGTTGCCAAATGAAAAAGTCTGGATTTTTCGGACGATGGTGCTGCGCAGGTCTGCGCCTGTCCCTTGCGCCACGCGCACCGAGAACACCGTATTGCCGACGGAGAATCCAGCGCTGAGGATGGCTGCACCGAGCATCAGGAGGGAAGTAGTGAGGATGGTGTGTAGATCGTGATTTTGAATGCCCTCGTCAATGACCCGCTGAGTTAAGCGCGGGATCGCCAGGTCTGCGGCCACTACGCCTAGCAGCAACGCCATAGAGATGATGGCTTCTTTTCGATAAGGGCTGACAAAGGACAGTATTCGTCGGAAAGATTTCATAATTTGTTTGGCAAGTCGTTAAGCACTTACTCAGGGATATCGTTCTGAACGATTCCTTCGGCTCCGCTCAGGACAGACTCCGGGAGAGAGGAATCTCGGCAATACATAGTAATTCGCTGGGTTAGGCTAGATGGTTCGTCACTCCGCGTATCAGAAAGATAATGCAGCGGGGGGACGGAGTAGTAACGTTGCTAATTATAGGTCAAGCCCTTCACTACTGGGAGGGTAGCGTCAACCCTTTCTTAGAGATGTCCTTTTCATTCAGCATAGAAGGAAGGTGGGGATTACAGATCATATTACTCTTGGTGGGTTTTACTATCCTTGCCATTTAAGCAAAAGGGGCTGAGTTTTCCAGCCCCTTTTGGGTGTGTTCTTGTGTTGATCCCACCCGTGGGTTATGAGTGAACCGGGTTGTCAGGATTCCCTCTTCTAGGTTGCCGGATCTTGCTTCCCGAGCAGACTCGCTTTGAAAGCTGGGATTAGGAGGAAGATCGTGAGTAATACGCCCAGGGTTCCTGCGACTAAGAAATCGGATGTCTGCATCCTGATGATGTGCGTTGGATAGTTGGCGACAATCACTGTCACACCGGCAATCAGCCCCAACCACCAACCGGATTGTTTGCGCGAGGCCAATAACGGTATGGCCATGATGCACATCACAAAGGCGATGAAGTTCATTGGCGCTTCAAACCCATAAATGGTTATCATAGGATCGGTGAACATAGGTCTGTCTGGTCGTTCCATCAATCCCTTCACGCCGTGATTAACCAGGACAATGATATGGGCAGGGACAATGCCCAACATGGTGAAGACGAAGAACCGGGCAGTTTTTTCGATGCGACTGCCCACCTTCAAAAACAAAAATGTCCAGAAGGTAATCAAGCCGAGCAAAAGAAGAAGCGCGGCCGGCGCAGATTTCCCGAACTGGACTAAAAATGGCAGGGAGGTGTATATCCCGAAAAGCGTTGGAAATGAGATGCAGCTGAGGGCCACAGGCCATGCCCATTTTTCTCCTTTCCAAAGGGGATAGGCGATTAGTACGAGGGTGATGCCGGCAACGAGGTCAATTCCTCGAAAAATGATGAAAAATGTTGGCAACAGAACCCCAGCAAGCACCATGCCTGGTTGTGTGGGTATGAGGCTGGCAATCTTTTCCGTCAATACGTCTAGTGTGGATTGGATCAGGGTAGGTCCGAATATGACGACAAAAAGCCCAAAAACTACAGCTAGAATAGCCATTGCCCGGCGGGCGCCGATCGAGTCACTTACTTCGTTCATCTTTTCTCTCTCCTCTTGGAAGATAATATGGTGGGATCCCTTCATTTATGGCACCAAAACAGGTAAATTGCATTTCCTTAAGGAAAGATTATTGAGATAATTGAGAGGCTCATCTAAAAAGGGTTGCCGATGGAACGAATTACCGAATTAATCGCCGGCGTGTCTGAGTTTGCAGGTCTAAGCGACCAGGAGCGATTAGAACTGGCTCAAGTTGCAGTTCGGAAAAGCTATGAGAGAAATGAATATATTGCCCATTATGGGGATGTTTGGCCGTACCTGTTTGTGGTTGATACTGGACTCATCAACGTTGTGAAGGTATCAGCAAAAGGCCGCATCCTGGGTGCACTCCAGGTACAACCCGAGCAGGTTTTTTGGAGCCCTACTCTTTTCGATGAGGGTCCCTTGCCGGCAGCTCTTGAAGTGAAGGAGAGAAGCTCGATATATCTGTGGCATGGAAGCTACATACTTCCGCTTGTGCAGAGAAATCCGGAAGCTTTATGGGCGTTGTGTCTGATGCTGATGAGACGGATTCGACAGGCTAGCGATTTTATCGAGGATCTGACCTTCCAACCGGTCGCCGGCCGGTTGGCCCGCTTAATCATCACTCAGTTTGCAGATAGCGCCGACCTCCGCATCGCTCGTGAGCAGACGCTGGATGAAATGGCGGCCATGATTGGCACAACCCCTGTGATGGTGTGCAAGGTATTATCCCGATTCGCGGGAGATGGTCTGATTACAGTGAATCGGACCGAATTCGAAATGACCGATAAGGCTGCACTTGAAAAAATTGCTAATCTTGATAGTGGAGCTAAGTCGGAAGTCTGAGGATGGTGATATTAAGCGAATTCCAGACTAAAGAGATCGTTCATCGCCTTGGTCGTTGCGATTGGCCATTGGGAGCATGATCACGAAGGTCGTCCCAGAATCGTCGGGGCTCTCCGCCCAGATGCGGCCGCCATGGTTTTCTACGATTGACTTGGCGATCGCCAGGCCCAGACCGGAACCACCACTGTCACGCTGGCGCGACTTATCCGCCCGATAGAAGCGGTCGAAGATGTGTTGAATGTCCTCGGCGCCAATGCCTGGCCCGGTGTCTTGGATGCGTATTTCAACCTCATGTTCCAGGAGTGAAGCGGCGAGGGTCACGCTCCCTCCTTTGAGTGTATAGCGCAGCGCATTGCTCAGTAAATTGCCCAACACCTGCGCCATTCGATCGGGGTCAATATCTACTTCGGGCAGATCAGGGGCAATTTCGAGGCGCACTTCGATCCCTCTTTCAAGAGCAAGCGGATGGTATGCGGCTGCCGCATCTTCCAGCAGTATGGCTGGGCGAATGGGTCGGCGCGTAAGCGCCAGTTCTCCCGCGTCCGCTCTTGAAAGTGTGCGAAGATCTTCGACCAGTCGCTCAAGGCGGCAGGCCTCATCACGGATGATGTCGAATGTCTCCTGGGTGGGGGGGAGAACGCGATCGTGTACTGCATCTGCGTGCCCAAGAATAATGCTGATGGGTGTGCGCAGCTCGTGGGCAATATCGGCAGTCATCTGGCGGCGGATGCTAGTTGACCGAGCGAGTTCTTCGCTCATGCGGTTAAACGATACCGTCAGTTCGCCTAACTCATCCTTCGAGCGTACCGGCACCGTCAGCCCCAGGTCCCCTTCTGCGACGGCGTGCGTCGCAGCCGTCAGCTCACGAAGTGGTCGTGTGAGCGTGCGGGCAAGGAATATCCCCAGTACAAGGGCGACAAATAATGCCCCGATCGCGCTAAAAATGAGCGTCTGATTGATGCGATTCAGGAAGAGCGCTTCAGATGGTCCCCGACCGAGTTCCATGCGAATGGAGAGTATCCAGCCCACGGTCTGCCCATCAACAGTGATCGGGTCTGCGTCTGCCAATTCCACTTGAGAGATCGTATCCCCAATTTGATACCCGGAGCCGGCGATGATGACCCTTCCAGCATCATCAGTGATTGTGATGCCGCCTTTTTCTCTCGCGCCAGGAGGAATGTGTCCCTCCAGGGGAATCCTGCCAGGAAATGACACTTCCGCGTCCACGCCTGTCCATTCACCATGGCTGCGATAGTACTCCTCCAGTTGTGAGATAGTTCCTTCCTGATATTGGTCGAAGATGAAGTCAGAGAATTCCTTCGCCGTCGTTTGGCTGGCGATGATCGCCACAAGCGCCACCGCAACTAGGACGACAGCCAGAAAGGCGAGGATGAGTTTCAGGCTCAACGAGCGCATGGCAATTATTCCCTGGTGAAGCGATAACCCACGCCGTAAATCGTTTCAATATAGCGCGGTGAGCTCGGATCGGGTTCGATCTTTGAGCGTAAGTTCTTAATGTGGACGTCGATGGTGCGTTCGTAGCCCCCATAAGCGACGCCTTGAATGTGATCCAGCAGATCCAGGCGAGAGAAAACCCGACCTGGCGATGACATCAGAACTGCCAGCAGGTCGAATTCAGAGGGAGTCAGGTTCACAAATGACTCTCCTACCCTCACGTTATGACTCTCGCGGTCGAGTGTAATATCCGCATGGTGAAGGGTCTCAGCAGTTGGTTCTGTTTCGCCTGAACGGCGCAAGACGGCGCGGATGCGGGCTAAGAGCTCGCGCGGTCGGAAAGGCTTGGTTACGTAATCGTCCGCGCCCAGTTCTAGCCCGACGACCTTGTCGTCTTTGTCTACCTTCGCAGTGAGAAGGATGATCGGTGTGTTTTGTTCGCGGCGATGCAGGCGCATGAATTCGTAGCCATCCATCTCCGGCATCATGATATCGAGGATGATCAGGTCTGGTTTTTCGGTCCGCGCAGCGATCAAGGCTTCTTTGCCGTCCTTGGCTGTCGCAACTCGATAGCCTTCCTGCTCAAGGTAGGCTTTCACCAAGGACACTAGGCGCTCTTCGTCATCAACAACCAGGATCTTTTTTACCATCGGTTTTCCAGCTCACTCTTTTATTCAGTCTTGAGAACTCCAGCGCGATGGGGCGACATGTTTGCGTGAGTAATCGCTAGTGAACTCAATTGTTTTATGCTAAGCATAGCAAGAAAAACTAAAGATACTATAAAGACACTTTGAAGCGGTATTTGTCAAGCTATTCGCTTGTAAAAAACTCATACTAACGCGGAGGCGGTTCGTGAACCGCCCCCGCTTTTCAAACAACATGCTTACGACTGCGATCGTTCCTCAAGCATCTGAATCAGAGGATTGATCAAGAACATCGAGAATAGATCTCCTGAAGACCGCTTTTCAGCTCGTTCCGCCTGGAGTGTGGCGATTTGCTCAGGATCCAGGTCCAGGTTTCCCTCGCCTTCACTAAATCTCCCACCGCCCATACCACCACCACCGCCCAGACCTCCGCCCGGCCCGCTGCCGGGGACCATTCCGTCTGGTGCGCTGCTGCGTGGATCACCCTCTCCTGTCCAATCTCCGCCACGGGCGATGCCTAATTCTTGGGTGATCTCGAGGATACCCTCCTCGGTGAGCTCCATCGCCGCGATTGCATCGAGCTGTTCAGGGCTCATCGTCTCCAGAATTTGGTTGACGATTGCATCAATCTCACCTTCAGCGGTGATATCGCTCGAACTCAGGCTGCGAATGGCTTGCCAGAGCGTCAGCAGATCAGCAGCTTGCGCTGATTCAACGGCAAGATCGCTCTCTTCCAGTTTCAAGATGCCCAGGGTGAGCTGGGTCTGGATGGGTAGAGCGTCAGGGTAGTCTTCATTCAACACCGTCGTTGCGGTGTTTGCTGCGCCACTGGTGCCGCCACAAGCGACAAGGATCAATGTCAAACTAACGAGCACTCCTAGGAACTTTACCTTTTTCATCACTTCACTCCTCACTTTTCTTATTTGTAGTTTTGTTATCCAGTACAAAATATCAACAACCTACTATCTCTGGTAATACTTTACTGGTGCCGCAGCGCCTCGATCGGGTCGAGCTGCGCGGCTTTATTCGCGGGGTAGAAACCGAAGAAAGCACCGACAACCGCTGCAGAGACGAAGGCAAGCAAGATAGAACTTGGGATAATGACAGTTCGCATGTCGCTTGCCCAGCCGAATAACCATGCTCCACCTACGCCGACGAAAACACCGATTAATCCACCGACAAGACTTAAGAGCAGCGCTTCGGTCAGGAACTGCCAGCGGATGTCATTCGGCGTGGCGCCGACGGATTGCCGGATCCCAATTTCCCGGGTCCGTTCCGTTACGCTGACCAGCATGATATTCATAATGCCGATGCCTCCGACAATAAGGGATACGCCCGCCACCCACGCCAATAGGCTTCGGAAAGCCGCCGTCGTCGCCTCCTGTGTCTTGATAATGTCCTGCTGTGTCGTCACACTGAAATCGGGGCTTTCCAAAGAAACGTCGTGCCGCTTGGCGAGCAAGAGTTCGATCTGCAGGATCACATCATCAAGGTTTGCGTCAGCATCGACCTCAACATAAATCACGCGCACGCGATCTCCCCGGAATTTCGCAAATTGGGAGGGGGTGAACTTCTGGAATACGACGGTGATGGGGAGGTAGAGTCGATTGTCATAGTCAACATCACCGACCATCCCCTTCTCTTCAAACACGCCGATGACGGTCAGTTTTGTCGTGTCTACGGTAATAACCTGACCGATGGGGTCGTCATCTCCGAAGAGTTCCTCCGCCAGGCTGCTTCCCAGGACGGCTATTTTCTGCTTTTGGTCGACTTCTTGCTGCTTGAAGTATCGCCCTGTATCCAGCTCTATATCTCGCACGGAGGGAAAATCAGGCGTCGTCCCAAGGATGGAAACCCCTTCTAGCACGACGCCGCTAGCTTTGATCGTCGCAGTGGAGCCTTGCTCAATGGTTACCCCAGCGACTCCTATGACCTCATCGGCGATTGCGAAACCGTCATCGTAGACCAGACCACCCGTCATTCCGCTGGTCCCGCCGCCTGATCCCCCGCGCGAGAAAGTCGAGTTGACGAAAACAAGGTTTGTCCCTAGTCCTGTGATTTCTTCCTCGATCGCGGCTTCGGTGCCGGCGCTGATGCCGATCATAATGATGACCGCGGCGACGCCGATGATGATCCCCAGCATGGTCAGTAGAGAGCGGGTTTTGTTGCGATAAATGCTTTCCCAGGCAACACGAAGGAATTCAGATGGGCTCATTTTGACCCCCCCTTCCTATTTCGCGGCGCATGTTTTTTTCCATTTTTAATGACCTTTTCGACCTTGCCATCGCGCAGATGAATAGTGCGTTGGGTATGCTCGGCGATCTCATGATCATGAGTGACCATTACGATGGTCCTTCCATCTTCGTGCAGCTCATGGAGCAAATTCATGATATCTTCGCCGGATCGCGTATCTAAATTTCCAGTGGGCTCGTCCGCCAGTATGAGAACAGGATCGTTTACCAGCGCCCGGGCAATCGCCACCCGCTGCTGCTGTCCGCCGGAGAGTTCGTGCGGCTGATGATGGGCGCGATCTCCTAGACCCACAGCCTCCAACTTCCGCCGGGCGATTTCTACTCGCTCTTCCGGGCTGACCTTGTTGTCCCGATTGTAGATTAATGGAAGTTTGACATTATCCAGGGCAGTCGTCCGCGAGAGTAGATTGTAGGATTGAAAGATGAATCCGATCTGCCGGCTGCGGATGGCGGCCAACTCGGTCTTATCAAGGTCGCTCACATCCTCATCATCCAGGATATAGTGACCATCCGTGGGGCGGTCGAGGCAGCCGAGGATGTTCATCAGCGTGCTTTTACCTGAGCCGGAGGGTCCCATGATGGCGACGAATTCACCCTCCTGGATTGAGATGCTCACGCCATCCAGCGCTGCTACGCTGATCTCCCCCATGCCGTAGACTTTCCTCACCTCAGATGTTTGGATGATTGTTTGTTCGGGCATTATTCAGTCTCCACGATGCCAGTGGTGACGATCTCTCCCGGCTTAAGACCGGACATAATCTCAGCAAAGCTGAAGTCCATTAGACCAACCTCAACGGTCCGGAGTTTTGGCACACCGTCTTCCAATACGAAGACCGCATACTCGCCAGGTGAAAGTTCGCGCAGCGCTTCGACCGGCACCAGAACCACCTTTTCGGCTTTACCGCCAATGACATCGACGGCAGCGTTCATGCCGATCAACAGGCTGTCCAACATGACCGCGGAGTCATCGTTGAGTTTCACCAACCCGCGCACGGTTGAAACACCCTGGGATGTATAAAGACCCGGATCGACTTGGATAACGCTTCCAGTGAAGACTTCATCCGGCAGGGCATCGAAGATCACTTCGACTTCATAGTCGAGTTCGATCTTCCCCAGGTCGGTTTCATCCAGGAATATCTCAAGATGCGGCTGGGAAAGATCCGCCAGGGTAATGAATGAACCCGACACGTTCTGACCCACATTTGCGTTCACCGTGATCACCGTGCCATCCATCGGCGCAGTGATGATAGATTGTTCCAGATTGCGCTGGGATATGGCCAATTTCGCTTCAGCGTTGGCGAGCTGCAATTCAGCCTTTAATACTTCATCTGCGTCCGGCCCGTCCTTAACGCGCGCCCACTCGAGTTCAGCCTGTAGGATGAGAGCTTTTGCCATTGCGACCTCAGCGTCAAGCATGGCCTGTTGAATATCCGTTGGATGGCCTGTGTACCAGTTCCAATTCCCCAGTGCGGTTTGGTACTTGCTCATTGCACTCGCATATTTTATTTGGAGGTCCCCATTGTCAGGATCATGGTTGAGATTCTCATTAGCGCGGGCGAGGTCATCCTCCGCTTTCTCAAGCTCGGCTGCGGCGGCATCGATCGTGGCCTGGCTGGCACGATTGCCCTCCTGCTGCACGATGTTTGTATATTCCGCTGTGTACAACGCATCCTGGGTGTCTGCCAGATTAATCTGCGCTTGAGCGCTGGTGATGTCTGCCTTCTCAAAGATGGCGACGAGAGATTGCCGGGCGTTTATTTCGGTGAGCTTGTCTGCTGCTACAGCAGCTTCCAATTGTTCGCGCTCTCCTTGAACGGCGAGGACATCGCCAGCCACGACTTGATCGCCGGGCTGAACATGGATTTCAGCGACCAGACCATTGGTCCCGAACCCAAGCTCGATTTCATCGCCGGCGATTAAAACACCGGACCCGCTGGCGTATATGACCAGATCCCCCTGGCGTACAGTGGCGGTTTGAATATCGGGTTCATCCGCTGTCTGCGTTGGCAGGTAGGCGAGGGTGTAGTACGCAAAACCGCTGCTCACTACCACAATGAAGATTGCGCCGGCGATTAACAGGGTCTTCTTAGAGAACTTCTTTAACATCGTTCCAGCTCCTCGAATCACTTTTAGTGGTCTTTCAGTTCGAAAGTATAGGAAATGATTTTGTAGAACTTGTTAGAGAGTTGTGAAGAAATTGTGTGGAATTATCATCCTTGTGTTTCCGCTTTTACTCCCTTTGGGGTTGATCCGCGGTGGAAAAGTGGTACGTAACGATATATTTTTATTACTCATCTGCCTTTGAAATCTGTAGCGATAGGGTTACCAGGTGGGAGCGAATTTAATCAATCTAATAACTCATACAACTCGAGGAGGAAAAGTCTGATATTTTACAAACAAAGTCCAGAAATACTGCGAAGGATATCTTTCTCTTCTCGACACCACAACGGCGGTTTATCGGATGTTTAACGGCGGTAATGATATAATGATTGCATGAGTTATCGTTTTACCTTCACACCAAGCATCGTTCGCAACCTGCAAACTATCGAACGGGTTCGGGAATCCATTCGGTTAACGATCCTCCCCCCCGTGATCGCAGAGCAATTGCGGTTGCAGGCCCATATTCGCTCTACGCACTATTCCACCCGTATTGAAGGCAATCAGCTAACGCTTATCGAAACCGAGCAAGTCATCCAGCAAGGAAGGCTCTTCCCTGACCTAGAGCGCGACGTCAAGGAAGTCAAACGCTATTATCAGGCCCTGCAGCAAGTTGAGAAATGGGTCGAAGGCAAGCAGAAGTTAACAGAGACGCGCATTCGCAAAATCCATGCCCTGCTTTTCACGGGGCGTAGAGCCAGACCCACTCCCTACCGTGATGGGCAGAACGTGATCCGTGACGCAAACGGGTCAATCGTCTACATGCCACCTGAAGCCGATGATGTCCCCAAACTCATGGGAGGTTTGCTCGACTGGGTTCATCGATCTGAGCAGGCACTGCCCATTCCTGTGATTGCTGGAGTCGCGCATTATCAATTTGTCACCATCCATCCCTTCTATGATGGCAATGGGAGAACCGCCCGGACGCTGGCTACCTGGCTCCTGTATCAAGGGGGATATGATCTAGGCAAGCTCTATGCTTTGGAAGAATTCTACGCCAATGATTTGCCGAGCTATTACCAGGCCTTGGTGACCCATCCCCATCACAATTATTATTTTGGCCGGAATGAAGCTGACATTACAAACTGGCTGGATTACTTCTTGAAGGGAATGGCGGTGGTGTTTGATCAAGTGGCTGAGGAAGTAGAACGACAAGCGAAAGGCAAAATCGATCATGCCACAGCTACTTTGTTGCGCCCACTTGATTATCGTGCCAGGCGAGTATTGGGCCTGTTCGCCCACAGCGATCTGATCAAGTCTTCTGATGTAGCCAATCTATTGGGGCTCTCCACTCGCCAGGCTCGAGACTTGTTAACAGGCTGGGTGGATCAGGGTTGGCTTGAGATCGCCGATCCTTCCCGGCGAGGGCGGAAATACCGCCTAGCAGGGGCTTATCAGGAATTGGTGAATAGATAGGGAGACCCTCACCTAACATGGTTCCTGATCTCCCTGGAGCATCGACCCAATCGATGAGCAGTGTTTGTTATCGAAACCTCACCCTTGATCTTTGATCAACTGCACCAAGTCACCAATGCCGTTAACGACGAGGTCTGGTTTGAAGGGGGACTCGACGAGGTCTTCCGTCTGGGTTTCACCGCTCAGAACCAGAACCGTTCGCAATCCATGCTGCCCCATGGCGATGTCGGTGTAGAGACGGTCTCCGACCATGCAGATCTGCGAAGGCGACAGACCCGTTCTGGCGAGGATCACTTCCAGCATAGGTTGAAAAGGTTTGCCGATAATCTCGTCCGGGACTCTGCCCGTCGAAGCCTCCACGAAGGCGATGGTCGCGCCGATATCTGGGATCGGTCCGACCGCCGTCGGGCAATTGAGGTCGGGATGTGTGGCGATGTATGGCGTGCCTTGACGAACCAGGGAGCACAGGCGAGCCAGTTTTTCGTAGGTAAGCGTGGTGTCGAAACCGAGGACAACAGTATCAGGATCCTCATCGCTGAGCTCAAAACCATGATCGAGAAACTCGCGCTGAAGGGAGGGAGTCCCAACGAGATAGATCCGGGCGCCCTCGTCTCTGCACGCGAGCGTGGATGCGGCAGCTTCGCCCGAGGTAAGAATCCGTTCCGCGGAGACTTCGAGCCCCAATTTCTTGAGTTTCTCCACATAATCAACTCTCGATCGAGAGGAGTTGTTGGTCAGGAAGAAGGTTTGGATGTCGCCTCTTGAAAGGAGTTGGATGAATTCATGAGCGCCCGGAAGCAGTTGATCGCCCAGGTATATTGTTCCATCCATATCTAGCAGGAAACAAAGAATTTTATCGAGTTGCATAAATAATTGCTCGCTGTCTTATAAAGACACTGCCATTTTTTAGATTTTATAGCTTCTCGTAAGACAATGGAAGTCGGGTGTGGTAATTAGGGCGGCGTTGGAGGCGACTGCATACCAGGTGCGGGAAGTGCTGGAGGCTATGGAGAAGGATTCGGGCGTGCGGTTAACCTCCTTGAAAGTCGATGGTGGAATGGTCTACAATGGGCTTCTT
>JAUWFP010000137.1 GCA_030606845.1 Anaerolineales bacterium
GAGTGGGTTCATCAGGTTGCCGCCTTTCTCTTCAGAGGATGAAGTGGAGATATTCCCAAGCCGGATACATGATTCAGAAGAAGGTCGCCATGAATGTAACCTTAGTGTACAAGATTCTTATGCTCTGGTCTCATTTTTTTGGGGTTCTTCTCCATTTATTGTGGAATGATGACGGTTGCCCCCTCCGTAGAGACGCAGCTTGCGCTATAAGGTACGCGCGATAAACCTCCCGCAGGTTTTTCTATCCTGCGGGAGGTTAGGCGTGCAGGTGCGCTATGGCTGTGGTCCGACACACGGGTCGGCCCCTACGGCTTATAAATATCACAAAGCTGGGTGCTGTAAATCCGTTTGGTCACCCACATAACATCGAGGAGAACCATTTATTTAACAATTTGGGTAGTTCGTGGTGGACGTAGATCTTTACGACTAGATTGCAACAGACGAAAAGGGATCGGCGGAGATGGTTTCGAAGAAATGAGAAGAAAAATGTTTTAGCTTTTCAATCGAATCACCGTCACGCCCTCGCCCCCTTCACTCGCACTTCCGGGTTCGAAAGAGGCCACATAGCGATTGCCTTGAAGAGATTCCCGAATCGCCTGACGCAGCTTTCCGGTGCCCTTGCCATGGACCACGCGTATGAAGGGCAAGCCGGCCAGATACGCGGCATCGAGGCGCTGCTCCAGCACCTCTAGGGCTTCTTCGACGTTTAGTCCTCGCAAGTGGAGTTCCAGCGGGGGCACGGCGGTTGGCACAGCAGTCGTCCGGGTGGCTTCCATACGCTGATTTGTTTCCTTCTTTTCCAGTCCCGGCTCGTCTTGAAGGGAGAGTTCATTGAGCCCGGCGCGCACCCGCAGCCGCCCAATCTGAACCTCCGCCTTTGAGTTTCCAAGATCCGTTACGACCCCTTCAGCGTCAAGTGTCCTCAAATAGACACGATCGCCAAGTCGGATAGGGCGATGCGGGATTTCATGGTCCGGTTCGGGTTGAGAGACAGATTCCTCGAGATCCTCCGCCAGCGTCTGAAGATCATCCGCAACAGAATCGAGTTCTTCTAACGATTGACTGGCGCCTTCCAATCGGCGCCGTAGAAGTGTCATTTCCTCGCGAACGACGTCGAGTTCCTCCAGTGCATCTTCACGCGCCTGCTGCATGATTTCCTGGCGCTCTGCCTCAATATCATCGAAGTGTCGTCGCAGCTCGACCTGCAGCTGCTTCCCTTTCTCCCGCTCTTCCTCCGCTTCTATTCGAACCGCGCGCGCTAAATCACGTTCTTTGTGGATCTCATCCAGAAGCGCATCGGCGGTCAACTCTTCAGGGGAAACCATCGAGCGGGCACCCTTAACGATTTTCTCATCAAGACCCAATCGACTGGCGATCGCCAGCGCGTTCGACCGCCCAGGAAGACCGATCGTCAAGTGGTACGTGGGCTGAAGGCTCTCGATATCGAACTCCACGCTCGCGTTGCGCACGGCAGTGGTGCCGTGCGCAAAAATCTTCAGCGTCGAGAAATGTGTCGCTACGATCGTCGTTACCTGGCGATCGAGGAATTCTTGGAGAAGGGCTTGCGCAAGAGCAGCGCCCTCCTGCGGATCGGTTCCGGCGCCAAGCTCGTCGAGCACAACGAGAGATTTTTCACCAGCCTTCGCCAGGATGCGAATGATGTTGGAAATATGTGCTGAAAAAGTTGATAGAGATTGCTCAATCGACTGCTCATCGCCGATATCGGCGTAGATCGCGTCGAAGAGTGAGAGTTCAGATCCGGAGGCAGCCGGAATATGCAGCCCGCACTCCGCCATCAACACCAGCAGCCCTGCCGTTTTGAGCGTGACCGTCTTCCCACCCGTGTTGGGTCCAGTTATTACGAGTATGTACGTGTCCGGGTCCAGGATCAAATCAATGGGGACGACACTCTCGGGATCCAGAAACGGGTGACGCGCCTGAATGAGTTTCAATGTCGAGCCAGGATGTTTTCCGCCCGAAAGAGGCTCAAAACGGCGCAGGATAGGCTCGTTTGCCCGCAATGTCTCTGCATAGCGCGCCTTTGCAAATGCCAGATCCATTCGCGCAAGCGCTTCGACCGTATTGCGGATGCTTTCAGATTGCTCGCCCACGAGACTCGATAGCTCTGCCAGGATACGCCGAATCTCGTCTCGCTCCGCGAGCTCGAGTTCGCGGACTTTATTGTTAAACTCCACCACCTGCAGCGGTTCCACAAAGAGGGTGGCCCCTGAGGCTGACTGATCGTGGACCACACATTTCAAACGCCCCTTAAACTCTGCCCGCAGTGGGATGACAAAGCGCCCATCTCGTTGGGTGATGATCGGCTCCTGGAGTATGGGGACAATTTTGGGATTGCTGATCAAGCGTTGCAGTTTAGATGTCAATCGGTCATGCGCATGGCGCAAGTCACGCCGGATCGCGCCAAGCGATTCCGATGCGCCATCAACCACATCTCCATGTTCGTCGAGCGCTTTCGAAATGCGATCGATTAATCCCGGTGCAGGTTGAAAATCAAGTGCAATACGGCACAGTTCAGGATACGTTTCCTCTTCCTTCTCGAAGTGCCTGCCCATCGTCCTCGCCGCGATCAAGGTGCTTTTTACGTCAAGCAACTCTGAAGCCTCAAGGACGGAGCCCCGGGAAGCTGCTTCAGCCAGGGAGCGAACATCATGCGCACCGCCTATAGTGAGGTCTATCTTGACGCTCAACAGCAAACGAGCTTCCGTCGTCTCTGCTAGACGGCTTGATACATACTCGATGTCGTCGCTTGGCATAAGCGACCTAGCGAGCTCTTTTGATGCGGAAAACGCGGCACGGTTGGCGAGCTGCTCAAGAACGGCTGACAACTCAAGTGTTTGCAGATCTTTGGTATCCATCGCCGGCAGTGTAACACGATTTCAGGATCCAATCTGCTTGTAGCACACTGCATGGTCTTAAACAGATAATTCGTCGCTGGAGCATAAAAACCCAGAGCAGCAGTAAGGCGGTTAATAATTGCTCAAAAATATCGCGATGGTATACTGCGATTATTAGATACGGAAGCAACCGCATCACACACACCATCAGCCCCGGCTCAAGCGCTTCAAGCTTGGTCAAAGCAAAGCGGCATTGAATTCATAGAATGAACCGATGGCAGATACACTCGAAAGCTTAAGGGACGTACTAGAAAAAAGGTAAATGTCCTTGAGCGACTCATCAAACCCTAACCCAAGCTCCGCTGAGCTTTCTGCAATCCCCGGCGCTCAAACCAGGCGAGCTCTGCCTCCGCTCGCCCGTAGAGGCGCAAAAATCCTGCTGTTCTTCATCAGCCTGACGCTCTTCATCCTGGCTATCTTGTTAATGAAGGAAGGCGCCCAAAGTTATTCCTCATTCATCCGCGATTCACTTAAGGTAGACAACCCTCTAAACAGCCTGGGTTTTGGCTGGTTGTTCGCCTACCTGATCATGAGCGGCTCACCTGTTGCCGCAGCTGCGCTGACCTTCTTCGATAGCGGGGTCATTGATAAGCTCTCCGCATTCACCATGATTACGGGCAGTCGCATGGGCGCAAGTTTCATTGTTCTTTTTATCGGATTTATTTACGTGCTGCGAGGGCGTGATCGTGGGACAAATTTGGGCATGGGTCTCCTGGCATTAGTGGTGACCGGCTCAACCTACCTCGTCTCACTCGCTCTCGGCGGTGTCATCTTGCGGTCGGGAAGGTTGGACTCGATCCATTTTGACTCAAATATCCTGGTCCAGTCCTTGATGGACTCTCTTTTCTCACCCATCATCTCAGGAATCGATACATATTTTCCAGCATGGAGTCTTTTCATCATCGGCTTCATCATCATCTTGCTGAGCTTCAACCTATTTGATCGCTGCCTGCCACAAATGGCGATAAAGGAAAGCCGAGTAGGCCAAGTCTCTCGTATCGTTTATCAACCCTGGGTTATGTTCTTGCTCGGTGCAGGCATCACGCTTATTTCGATGTCCGTCAGTGTTTCCCTGAGCATCCTTGTGCCTCTCAGCAATCGGGGCTTCATACGCCGGGAGAACGTGGTGCCTTACATCATGGGAGCAAACGTCACTACATTTATCGACACGTTGTTTGCCGCCCTTCTGCTGAACAACCCGTATGCATTCACCATTGTGCTCACATCCATGGTCAGCATCGCCGTTGTCTCCATCGCACTGCTCTTCACAATCTTCCATCGCTACGAACGGGCGGTCCTTAGATTGGTCGATTGGGTTATTGCTGAGAAACGCAATATGTTTATTTTCATGTTGATCATTTTCGCCATACCGATCACCCTGATGTTTTTCTAGGAGGACTGGACATTATGCGCATCCTGATTGCAACGGATGGATTACCACACTCTGAACAAGCTGTACATCTTTCTGCCAAACTTGCAGAGGCTGCCCGCGTCAAATTGACCATTCTCACGGTCGTCAAACGCGAATCGGATCTTCCTAATGCCAACAAAATTCTCGAAATGGCGACGGCATCTCTTCCTGAAGGTACACTTGAGTTCCAAACCAGGACGCGTGTTGGCAATATGGCCGAGGAGATCGTGCACGAAGCCCTGGAGGGGATGTACAACCTGGTAGTTATCGGGATGGGATTTGGAGGAAATCTGCTGCAGCGGCTTCTCCTACCATCCGGCGAGTGGGTTCTCGAGCACGGACCAAGCTCGGTGATTGTGGTGAAGGGGCAGGCTGTCCTACCCAGGAGGATCCTGATCTGTGACAGCGGCGTCGACAGCAGCACCCTTCTCGATCAATTCAAGCAGCTCTTCTCAGATCTTCTTCTAGAGGATACTCACCTCACAGTCCTGCACGTAATGTCCCAAATCAGCGCCGGACCCGGTGTGAGTGGTTGGCAATTGAGGGCCGATGCAGATGAGCTTATCGAAGCCAGTACGCCCGAAGGTGAAATATTAGATCAAGACACGAAAGTCCTGGATGAATTGGAGCAGGATATTGAAGCGAAGGTTCGTCACGGCCTCGTCGTTGACGAGATCATCGCCGAAGCCCGCGGCGGTGAGTATGACTTGATCGTCATCGGCGAGCATCAAAACGGTTTCTGGGAGCGACTTGTGCTCGACAATCTCGCCCATCAGATTGTCACCGCCGCAGACAGGCCCGTAATGATCATTAAGAAGCAAGCCATCAAAGTCAATCCATAATAAGTCTTGATGCATTTCCGCCGTCAAGCGCGTCTTGCTTAACTTGACATCAAGACTCGTTCTGCAACCCTACAGAAAACCTTACACCCTTTCACGGAAAATCTGCCATTCATCACTGGAGAGTCACTGCTTTTCCGTTCACAATTGGGTGATCCAACACTCACAGGTTTTATCGATCATCGTTCAACGCAGGGAGGCAAATTATGCCTGATCTTACCGAAGCTTTCCTCGAACTCGTCCGCTTAACTTCGACCGATCTACCCCCCGATGTAGAAGCGTCATTGAAGCGTGCTCGGGAACAAGAGGCATCAGGCTCAGCGGCACAAAGCGCGCTAGATACGATCCTCGAAAATGTCGCCCTGGCGCGGAAAAACTCCACGCCGATCTGCCAGGATACCGGCACGCCGATTTTCTATATTCAGCATCCACCAGGATGGAGTACGGCGAAACTTAAAGAGCAAATCCGCGCTGCAGTCGCCGAGGCCACGAAAAGGACTTACCTGCGACCAAACGCCGTCGACACCGTTACCGGGAAGAACAGCGGGAACAACCTTGGAGATCCGGCTTTCCCCACGATTCACTTCGAAGAAATCGAAGGGGAAGATCTAATCGTTGATTTGATCCTAAAGGGCGGGGGGTGTGAAAACGTTGGCGCACAATACTCGCTGCCGAATGGGCAACTCGGCGCCGGCCGGGATCTTGAAGGGGTGCGTAAAGTGGTTCTGGATGCCGTGTTCAACGCGCAGGGAAAAGGCTGCGCCCCTGGCGTGCTCGGCGTGGCCATCGGCGGGGATCGCGGTTCGTCATATTACGCCTCGAAAGAAGCGCTCTTCCGTAAACTCGACGATGAAAACACAGATTCAGACCTGGCACAGCTCGAAAATCGACTCATGCAAGATGCGAATCAACTCAGCATTGGGCCGATGGGCTTCGGCGGCGAGACGACGGTTTTGGGCGTGAAAGCCAAGAGCCTACACCGCCTCCCGGCCAGCTACTTCGTCTCTGTCTCCTATATGTGCTGGGCGCACCGGCGGCGGCGTATGACCGT
>JAUWFP010000176.1 GCA_030606845.1 Anaerolineales bacterium
AACTATGGCTGAAAAGGAAGTCCATCGTGGTGTCCCCCAACCGGGAAGATGATCTATGAACCACCAACCTATCGGAATTTTCGATTCTGGGGTCGGCGGATTGTCGATCTTGCGGGAAATCCGGAATCTGCTACCGCATGAGGATCTGCATTATTTCGCTGATCAGGCACACGTTCCCTATGGAGCGCGCTCTCTTGAAGAAGTTCGGGGCTATTGCGAAGAAATCACATCTTTCCTGCTCAGGCAAGGTGCTAAACTCATCGTAGTCGCCTGTAACACAGCGTCAGCCGCGAGCCTGTACTCCCTTCGAAATCGCTTTCCAGATCTGCTCTTTGTCGGCATGGAACCCGCTGTAAAGCCCGCCGCTGAATTATCGCTTAATGGCGTTGTAGGGGTGTTAGCCACTCCGGCGACGTTTCAAGGGGAACTTTTCGCCTCAGTTGTGGAACGATTTGCAGAAGGCGTTACCGTTCTCCCACAGACGATCCCCAATCTGGTAGAACGGATTGAAGTCGGCGAGATAGACACTCCAGAGACCCGGGATATTTTGAGCCGCGCCATCCAGCCTTTACTGGATTCGGGCGCCGACACCCTGGTGTTAGGCTGTACACATTATCCCTTCATCATCCCTATCTTGCAGGAGCTTGCTGGTGAAAATGTAAAGGTGATCAATCCATCCCCTGCCATCGCGCGTCAGACCCTCCGACTCATAACCAGCAACAATCTCCTCGCCTCGAAAAACGAATCCGGTGAAGTGGTATGCTACACCAGCGCTGATCCCCAGTCTCTAACCACAATGCTGCCGCTCGTGGATCTTGCATCAGCAAAAATCCTTCGGGTGAAGTGGCACGGGGGTTCCATCGAACTCATCGATTGATCGCGTTTGATCTACTCACTTCGTTTGATATTCATCAGTAAACTCTGTTTCCGGTCGCTATGACAAGGACAGGGGGCGCTCTGCACCACCAAGTATCATTTCGAGCGAAGCTGGGAAACGGCAAGGGAATGACATTGGCCTAGAACCTGTCATTTCGAGCGAAGAGAGTGTTTAAAATGATTCTTGAGAGCTCCATCCGCGAAAACAAGCACCAATCCCTTGCGTGATGAGATCCAAGCATAAACCTCCCGCAGGTTTCAAACCTGCGGGAGGTTGGGGATCACAAGTTGCTTGATGGTGGCGAGCCGACCCGTATGTCGACCCCAACAATTTACTTATGTTGTCAATCGTTACTCTTCCACGCCTGCTTGCTTGAGCTCTTTGGCTGAAATGATGGCGACGGCGCCGACCGTTTCGCCCTTCTTCAGGTTAACAACCCGCACGCCCATCGTCGATCGGCTGGCGCGCTTAATCTGCCCCATCTTGGTCCGCAGCACGATGCCGCCGCTGGAGATAATCGTTAAATCATCATCATCGTTCACAATTCGTGCTGCCGCGATCTTTCCCGTAACGGAGCGTTTCTTACGATCGATTGTGACGACGCCCAAACCTCCACGTTTTTGATTCTTATACTCACCAACGGGCGTTCGCTTCCCCAAGCCCTTTACGGTCACAACGAGCAGGTCTTCACCCTGGCTGACGACATTCATCCCTGCCACGGCATCCCTCTTCCGCAACCGGATCGCTCTAACCCCCATCGCCGGTCGACCCATTGATCGGACTTGAGTTTCGTGGAAACGCAGTGCTTGCCCCCCCTCTGTGACGAGTATGATTTCATCATCACCGCTTGTCAGACGAACCCAGCCGAGCACATCCTTCTTTTCAAGACCGATAGCGATCAATCCAGAAGGTCGTACGGAAGCGAATTTTGATAGTTCGACTCGCTTCATCTTCCCTTTCTTTGTCGCCATCGAGCAAAAACTCGCTGCCTTAAAATCCGGTACGACGACTGCCGCGGTAATATTCTCATCCGCATCCAACGCGAGGATGTTCACCATGGGAATACCACGGGCCGTCCTGTCGGCATCCGGAATTTGGTAGGCTTTCTCGGAATAGACCTTCCCGCGGTCGGAGAAGAAGAGGACCGTATCGAGCGTCCTGGCAGGGATTAACATAAGGACCTCATCCTCTTCCTTGATTGAATGCCCCTGGACACCTCGCCCCCCCCGGCCTTGCTGGCGATAGGTCTTTGCGAGGACACGCTTGACGTAGCCGCGCTGGGTGATGCTGATCAGAACTGCCTCATCTGCAACCAGATCCTCCTCGCTTAAATCACCAGTGGCTTCCGCGGCGATGTGCGTGCGGCGCGGGTCGCCGAATTTCTCCGCAAGTTGGGTTAGATCTTCCTTGATGAGCCCCAAGATCTTCTTTGGATGCGCTAGCAGATCTTCGAGATATTTAATAAGCTTCTGAATTTCCTTATTTTCTTGTTTAATTTTCTTCTGCTCGAGCGCAGCCAGACGCCGAAGCTGCAAGTCGAGGATCGCCTGAGCTTGGACATCGCTAAGTTTAAAGCGCTCCATCAGGCTTTCTTTCGCTTTTTCCGCGTCTGGTGATTTCTTGATCGTTTCGATCACATCATCTAACTTTGCTAATGCGAGCAACAATCCTTTCAGGATATGCGCTCGTGCGCGCGCCTTCTCAAGATTAAATTCAGAGCGGCGGGTGATGACGACACGCCGGTGTTCAATATAGGCAACCAGCGCACGCTTTAAAGAAAGCAAACGTGGCTCGTTTTCGATCAGGGCTAAGAGCTGTACCCCGAAAGTGGTCTGGAGCGTCGTAAATTTGTAGAGCTGATTGAGAACTTTCTTCGGTTGAGCGCCCCGCTTCAGTTCTATGACAATGCTCAAACCGCGCCGGTCGGACTCATCTCGTAAATCGGAAATGCCCGCGATTCGGCCTCCCCGAACCAACGCGGCGATGCGTTCGATCATCACGGTTTTATTAACTTGATAAGGGATCTCGGTAATCACGATACGGTGGCGGTTGGTTCCCATCTCCTCAATGTGCGCTGCACCCCGAACTACGATCCGGCCCCTTCCGGTGCTGTACGCCTGCTTGATCCCCTCATTCCCGACGATAATTCCGCCGGTTGGGAAATCCGGGCCGGGGACGAAGGACATCAGCTCATCGATGGGAATCTCCTCGACGCGATCATAGTTGTCTAACATATAGTTGAGGGCTTGAACCAGCTCCCCGAGATTGTGAGGCGGTATATTTGTCGCCATACCTACAGCAATGCCCGAGGCTCCATTCAGGAGCAAATTTGGCATTCTGGCCGGCAGGACTGTCGGCTCCTGCAATGAGGAGTCAAAGTTATCGGCGAAATCGACAGTTCCTTTATCAATATCGACCAATAGCTCCGCAGCCATTGGCCCCATTCTGGCCTCTGTATAACGCATCGCTGCGGGTGGATCACCGTCGATCGAGCCGAAGTTCCCTTGTCCATCAACCAGCATGTAGCGCATGGAGAAATCCTGCGCCATACGAGCCATTGCCTCGTAGATGGAAGAATCGCCATGTGGGTGGAACTTCCCCATGACCTCTCCTACGATCCGAGCTGATTTACGATAGGAGGAGTTAGGGCGGATGCCCATTTCATGCATCCCGTAAAGGATCCGTCGATGGACGGGTTTTAATCCATCCCGTGCATCAGGCAATGCGCGCGCTACGATTACGCTCATCGCGTAATCCAGATACGCGCCGCGCATTTGATCGTCGATATCAACCTGATGAACGGTGCCAATTTCCATAATCACTCACATTTTTTGAATAGAATCTATCGAAAACCCGCCGGCGGCGGGTCGCTACAGTATTATACCTCGCCAGGTCATCAAAGGGTATCTGGATAGCCTCTCCAGATACCCCAAAAAGGCATCTCTGTTGCTCCCCACGCAGGTTTTTGCACCAATGGAACATTCCCCCTATCCAAAGCGAATTTGACTGCCGCAGACGTCGTAATACGAACCTGGAAACACCTTGAAGCATTGCTAGAACAAGCCAAGGGATCCATTTCCGGCTGGTTCACCGCGAATTAAGCTGTGGTTTAATTTCCGAGCAAATTGGGTCGAATCAGGGTACGGGAGAGAGAATCACCTGGATTTCAATCAACGCTGGGTCCAGGGGGAGAAGGTGAGAAAGCAGGACTGCAAGCTGCGCCTCATGAATCGAAACGTTTGCATGATCTGGCAGCAAGGCAAGGAGAAGATCCAGGTCGGGATTAGCCCCGAGTTTCTGAACCTGAGGAATTAATCCCTGGATGATATTTGCCTGCAAGCTGACCAGGCTGTCCGGGTCAGAGGCAAAAACAGTGTGCAGGGCTAGAACCTGCTGACCAGTCAGGTGGTGATCATCCAGAGGCAAGCCGAGATCACCCTCTAGAGGCAGCCCGCCCAGGTAGTCCACCATGCTCGTGAAGGCATATTCGTCCATCACGACGACGATATCGACTTCGACTCGTAACGCCCGTTCAATCGCTTCCAGGAATGGGGGAGCGACGACTTCATCCGGCGTCCAGGCGAAAAAAGATTCTAAGGTGACATTTGCACCTTCGACGAGATCCAGATTCGTAGGAACACCATAAAGGATCACATTCTTTTCCGGAGGCTGAACTGTGAGAAGCCAGATCGCCACGAGTTCGGGATCAGGTCGATCGAAGCGATCGATGCCCAGTATGAGAACCGTCGTCTTAGAAGAGCGCTCCGGGTTTAGCAGAGGTGCTAAGCCGCCCTCGGGAAAAAATCGAATAATGGAGCTTATTGGTGACGCCGTGGTCTGCTCGCCTAGGAGGACCGTCCCGAGGCCGATGCAGAAACATAACGAAACGAAGATGAGGATGATCGCAGATCTCGACTTCATCGCCCGATCTATTGCTCCTTGAACGAAAACACGTACAAACGGGGCAAGATTCTCATACTGCTCAAGTTACCTCTGCCTCGTTCGCTCATACACCCAATCTAACCAAATGGTGATAACGTTTCTGTATTATAAAGTTAACTTCATCCTCACCTGGACATACAGGCCGCTGAAATCATTATACATACCACATCCAGCTAAGTGAATAAGAAATAGGACCAATCCCATTTTACCTCCCCAACTTACGGTCGCCAGTCATGCTTTGAATTGACTTCCAATTCCTTTGATGCTAAAAACAGCGCCATAATCGCCAT
>JAUWFP010000178.1 GCA_030606845.1 Anaerolineales bacterium
GACTATGTCGAAGATGAGGGTGTGGTCTTCCGTCCAATTGAGGACAGCACACCCATCGAAATCGACGAGGAAGTTAGCGCCTGAGGGGGTAGTTGGTAGTTCCAAGATCAGTAAGTTTCGGGGCTGTCCTAAAGGGCAGCCCCTTATGTTTAAATATGTGTAGGGGGCTACTGTTCTTTCGTCACGTCACCCGATTGCGCTTCAATCTTACCGGCGCTGGCTGTGTAGAGCAGTTCAGTGGCGCTCTCGAGGTTTGGCTGTGTCACGCCTCCCAACATCGACGCCATTTCCGTTATCCGTTCCGAGTCACTTAAAGAGTGCGTAAGCGTAATTGTGCGTTCACCTTTTACTTGCTTTTCAACTTTGAAATGCTGATCTCCGAACGATGCCAATTGCGGGAGATGGGTGATACAAAGCACCTGGTGTTTTGGTGTTAATTTCCACAATTTCTCCCCGATGATCGCCCCGACTCTGCCGCCGATCCCCTGGTCGATCTCATCAAAAATCAACGTTGGCGTTTGATCGGCTTGCGCCAGGATGCCCTTTAATCCGAGCATAAGGCGTGACGTTTCGCCGCCTGAGGCGACCTTCGCCAGTGGTTTTAACCCTTCGCCGGGATTAGGAGCGACCAGAAACTCGATATGATCCAGCCCGGTTGGGCCAAGGGCGACACGCTGGTCGCCGATAGGGGCTCCATCAGGATCGTCATCCCAGTGTTGGGCGAGACCGAATTTAGCCCCTTTCATCTGTAAATCTGCCAATTCATGCTCGATTGCCTTTGCCAGGCGCTTTCCAGCCTCTTCTCGGATCTGGGTAAGCTGCTCGCCAAGCTTGCCCAGGCGATCAAGGAGCGCACCTTCCTCCTCTGTTAATTCTTTCAGACGTTCTTCTGCATGGGTAATATTCTCCATGTCTTCTCTTGCAGTTTCGGTCTGGGAAAGAACGGCTTCAATACTTCCCCCATATTTGCGCTTCAGGGTGATGATCATGTTCAAACGCTCTTCGACTTCGTCCAGTCGATGTGGGTTGAACATGATTTCCTCACGGTAAAGGCGAAGCCGCCGGATGAGCTCGGACACTTGCTCAATGATAGATTGCGCCTGAGCTTGTGAATCGGCCATGCTCGGGTCAATTTTGGCTAAACTAGACGTGGAATGTACGACTCGCCCAAGAAGATCGGCGGCTGATTCTTGGTCCTCAATCTGCCCGTCAAGCGCCGTGATCGCCTCCTCGGTTTGATGTGCAAGTTGTTCAGCGTTCGCCAAGCGGGAGCGCTCATCAAGCAAAGTCTCATCCTCTCCGGGCTGTAAATTGGCCGACTCAACCTCGTTGATCTGAAAGGTGAGGAACTCAATCTTTCTGGCGGAATCTTGTTCCTGTTTGCGCAGTTGTTCAAGCTGACGGCGGACTTCCCCCAGGGTTTGATATTGCTCTTTGTACGACTGGAGAATGTCGTTGTCGGAAGCATATCGATCCAAGAGAAGGATGTGCTCGCGCACCCGCAGCAGGCTGAGGTGCTCGGATTGACCATGGACATCTACCAGCAACTCCCCTATTTCTGAGAGCAAGCCAAGTGTGACGACGCGGCCATTCACGCGGCAGATATTCCGCCCCTCGCGCCGGATTTCCCGCCCAAGAAGAAGTTGTTCTGGGTCGTCAAGCAAACCTTCCTGGTCCAGGATTCGATTGACCAACTCTTGGGTGGATGGATCGAGATCGAAAAGCCCTTCGATCAAGGCTATATTAGATTCGGTGCGGACGAAGGTGCTCTCCGCCCGACCGCCCAGAAGCATCTCCACGGCATCTATGATGATGGATTTACCGGCGCCAGTTTCGCCCGTGAAGACGACAAAGCCCGGCTTCAAGGTGAGCCGCAAATCTTCGATAATGGCGAAATCTCTGATGTGAAGTTCTTTTAACATGTCATGAATTAGAGCTTGATGGCCCCGAGGCGGTAGTACATCGTACTGATGATCAAAAAACCGTATCCTAGAGGCCAGGCGAAACCAAAGAGCATGGCGCTGATGAAGCCCGGCTCAAGGTCGACGCCCAACGCGAAATAAGTGAAGAAGGGAAACAAGTGGAAGCCCAAATAGAGAAGCACCCCCAGGATTCCACCAACGATACATGTTATCGTGAGTTGGCGGCTGCGGCGCTTTTTCACAGCAAAGCGAATAAGTTCGGCAACGCCACCGCCGATGATCGGGGCTACAAACAGCCCCCAGAATCCTAGAAGGTCCAGAAGCGCCGTAGCAATACCGACGGAAATTAGTGCAATTGCACCGGCGATAGGCAGATCAATTGCGGTGGATGTTTCGAAAACCTTCTGATGCCCGCGAATACACTCGCGGCAGCGGTACCCAACCGGGGTTTGAACGGCGCATATAGGACAGATGGGTTTGTCGCAGTGGTTGCACCGCAGGGCCGTTTCCACGTTGGGGTGGTTGGCACAAGTGAGTGGTTGCTCTGTCATGTTACCTGGCTCGTGGAGGGGTTTTGGTTCATATGTGAGGTCAAATTTCGATAGAAATAATCCGGATCCTGAAAGCGCACGAAGAGGGCGACATATTCGCTGGCGTAGGCTCTAACGATATCTCGGTCCTGCAGTTGAACCGGTTCGTGGCCATCCATGCTCAGGGAAGCCATGTGGTCTGTTTTTACCACAATACGCACTTTGGAGCCTTCGTGCAGCACGATCGCTCGATCAATAGAAAGGTGAGGGGCGACTGGAACGAGCAAGATATTGCGTAAAATCGGCGGGAGGACCGGGCCCCCGGCGGCGAGCGCGTATGCCGTCGAGCCGGTTGGGGTGGACACGATCAACCCGTCGGCGACGTAAGTCGTCAGGGGATGGCCATCGATCTCGGCCGTGAGGAACACCGGGCGCACCATTTCGCCGCGCCCGACAACGCACTCGTTCAGCACATCCCACGAGCCAAGAAGCTCGTCGCCCCGCAGGTGTTCGGCGCGAAGCATCATCCGGGTTTCGAGCCAGTAGTCGCCGCGCAGGACTCTCTCCAGTGCGGGTTTCCAATCATTACGGCCGATTTCAATAAGGAATCCCAATCCGCCAAGGTTTATTCCTAGGATAGGCACGTTGTTTGGGGCGCATAGGTGGACAGAGCGCAACATGGTGCCGTCTCCGCCAAGAGCGATCATCAAGTCGAAGTCGCCGGCGTTAACTCGGCTGCGAAGCGTTTCGTCAAAAAGTAAGCCTGAATATGCATCCAGGCCCTGACTGGAGAGGAATTCGGAGATATCGATCGCGGCTTCTTGAGCGCCGTCCATTTTAGGATGGAGGGCGATGACGATCCGCTTTGGGGGGGCATCAGGGTTGATCATCGTGTTTATTATAAGCGCACGTCTTATCCTCTGCACACTCAGACGAGGGATTGGTCACAGGATGAAAGGTAGCCGCAGGCTCGACACCTGCCCGGGGAATTGTGAGATCGGTCTGGAGATAAATCCTGCGCTTTTCGTAAGGTCCCCAAGGTTTGTAAAAGGTCCTTCCGTAAAGCGTGGGTGTACTGAAGCTTGAAAGCGCTATCGGCATATTTGAGTATGCCATACGCAGGGCGCTCCCCCGTGGTGGTTTCAACCAGGTGACAATAGGCGGCTAGTTGAAGTACGTGCGAGCGATGAGGGCTTTGGGGAGCTCGACCGGATTTCACCTCGACTGGGATGCGGCTTCGGCCCCGCTGAACGAGGTAATCAGGTCGCCCGGTCAGACCTAAGTCGGGGTCATACAGAGGTTCGGTAACAGGAATTAATCGTGAAGTGTCGAGAGAGACCAGGCGACCGGCGGGGATTCCCAATACTTTTAAGCGACGCCGGCTGAATAGTATCAGCAGCACTCCCAACACAAGCAATGACAGGATAAGTGCCGGCATAGGTCATCCAGAGAGGGTTGAAACGAAAGCGATGGCGGCCAGGACGATGGCGGTGAGGATGGCCAGGATTCCAAGGGTTCGGGTCCATCGCCAGAGAACGACCTGCAGCCCATGATGCTGGTGCCATCGTATTCCCTGAGCGAGGGATTCTACGTTCTCGGGCGGAATGTCAAGGCGCGAGTACCACCATGCCCGTTGGCAGAACACGAAAGCGGCGATTTCGGATGCCCGGATTGTGTATGCGCGCAAGATTTAAATTTCCTTTAGTCGCTTCTCAACAGATAACAGAGCGCGCTTCAACTCGCCCTGCTGGAATGTTGTCGTCAGGTCGCCCCGGGTCCGCTCGGTCACGCCCCGCACCATGTCGGTAATCCGTCTCAGATTGTGGGTTAGGGCGTCAGGGAAATCGATCGTGACAAGCAGGCCGTAGATATCATCCATCATTTCCAGGAGGCGCTCCGCCTCCGCCAGGTCATCGCGGCGCAGGACGTCGAGGGTTCGACGGCGGAGCTCGCCTGCCGCTTCGCCAAGGCCTCCCAGATAGGGAACGAACCCTATGCGCAGTTCTTCGGGTTCGGGGAGCGGCTCGCCGGCGACGAGCCGGTACACAATGCTCGCCTCGGCAAACTCCTTGAGCGCTGACTGTGTGTATCCTGCTTTGTAGAGATCAGGAAATGGCGCCAGTTCAGTGCTCAGAAGATCGACAAGTTCTGATGCTTCTTTGATGAGATCTTTGGCGAGTTCAAATTCCTCGCGATGAACGGCGCGGATGGCTTTTGAGCAGAAACGGATGAGCGAGCGCGAGCGTTGGAGGGCCTGGTCGCGAGCGGTGTTTTTTTCTTCCAGGTGCTGCCGGATTCTGTCGCCGATTTGATCAAGATTTTTCATCAGTTCCCTCGTCTTCAGGTTCATCTGAATGCGGTATAAAAAGCTGGTCGGCCAGTGTATTGCTCTTGGGTAGTTCAATTTCGCCATGCTGGGATTCGAAACGTCCCATATGATCGCTGAGTGCACGAAGAAGGAGCTTGGCATTAAAGGCAGTCATCACCACGCGGGCCTGCACACGAGCCTGTGGAATTTGCGGCATGACCTGTGCTAAGTCGATCACGATATCAGAGCGTGAATTTGTAATCAGGGCAAAGTTGGCGTAAGTGGGCGTTAAATCGGCGGGAAGGTGG
>JAUWFP010000318.1 GCA_030606845.1 Anaerolineales bacterium
AATGCGCTGGGCGAAAGCACGCGGATGTACATCGTACGATCTCTGGGGCATTCCAGATGCCGATGAGAAAACCCTGGAAGACCAATTCACCAGCCGCAGCGACGGTTTATGGGGCGTGTACCGCTTCAAACGCGGCTTCGGCGGGAAGATCATCCGCAGCATGGGCGCCTGGGACCTGCCATACAACCCTATGCTCAACCAGCTTTACCAACTTGCGCTTCGCCTGCGCGGTCACGGATAAGGTTTATGCTCGCCTTCACGATTGTTGACGATCAAGAGACTTGGAACACTGCCCTGGGCACCCTCGATGGCGGTCATCTACTACAGAGTTGGCAGTGGGGTGAATTAAAAAGCAAGTACGGGTGGAAGCCAGCGCGCATCCTCTGGAATGATGACTCACAAATTCCCATCGCCGCCGCGCAGCTGCTCTTCAGGACAACCACAGGGAACCTCACGATCGCCTACTGCCCGCGGGGTCCGATTCTCAATTGGCAAGACCCCGTTCTCTACAGCCGGGTCCTGAGCGATCTTGCGGATCACGCATCTCAGCACGGCGCCATTTTCGTCAAGATGGACCCTGAAATCCCCATAGATAGTAGTCTCGAAATCCAGGATCAGGATAAGACGAATCCCCTGCGCGGGTCGTGGTTGGATCTTGGGTGGCATGAGTCGCAGGAGCAAATCCAGTTCCGTAACACCTTCATACTTAACTTAGAGGCGGATGAGGAGATGCTGCTGGCGAACATGAAGCAGAAAACCCGCTACAACGTCCGCTTATCAGCCCGCAAAGGGGTTGTCATCCGCCGCGGGGGGCTGGAAGATTTCGATCTGCTTTTCCAGATGTACGCCGAGACCTCCATACGCGACGGTTTCGTCATCCGTGATCCTGCATACTACCGCGATGCCTGGGGGTCGTTCATCCGAGACGGTTTGGCTCAACCACTCATCGCAGAAGTGGAAGACGAGCCGGTGGCGGCCATCATCCTTTATCGCTTTGGGAAGACCGCATACTACCTTTACGGCATGTCTCGCGCTCTCCACCGCGATAAAATGCCCAATCACCTGCTCCAGTGGGAGGCGATCCGTTGGGCAAAAGAAGTGGGCTGCCGAATTTACGATTTCTGGGGCGCACCGGATCACATCGACCCCAGCGATCCCATGTATGGTGTGTACCGATTCAAAGAAGGCTTCGGAGCGCAGTTTGTGCAAACCATCGGCGCCTGGGATTTCCCGATTAGATCACTTCAATATCGACTTTACAAAAACTTGATGCCGCGCCTCCTCTCCTTAATGCGTTCATTCGGGCGGGTGCGTACACGCGCACAAGTGGATCGCTGAATGGGTCATCTAACGAATGATAAGTAGAAAGACATTCTTATGAAAATTCAACTCCCCCGCGTTCAACTCGCACACCTGCCAACAGCTATTGAGCCTTTGCCTCGCCTCAGTGCTGCACTCAAGGGTCCCCAGCTATGGATTAAGCGGGATGACCAGACCGGTCTGGCATTTGGTGGTAATAAGACCCGCAAGCTGGAATACCTGCTCGCAGATGCACGTGCACAAGGTGCAGAGATGCTGATCACGCGCGGTGCCATACAATCGAACCACTGCCGCCAAACGGCTGCGGCAGCGGCAAGATCTGGATTCGAGTGCACTCTCGTCCTGTCGGGATCAGCGCCTTCCGAGATTGCAGGCAATCTCCTTCTGGATCAATTATTAGGCGCTGAGATCGTTTGGACAAAGGGCGAGGACCCCGAGCAGGTGTTGGAAGCAACTTTTACTCAAGCCTGGGAAGCCGGGCGTCGGCCGTACATAATCCCCTACGGCGGCTCCAACGCGACCGGGGCAAGCGCGTATGTGGCTGCGATCAGCGAACTCGTAGACCAGGACTTGAAATTCGATCGTATCGTTTTTGCCTCGTCTTCCGGTGGAACGCAAGCCGGCATGCTCGTGGGCGTTAAAGCGCTCGAGTTGGCGACTCACATCACCGGGATCAGCGTCGACAAGCCCCGTGATGAACTCCAATCAATAATCTTGGGACTAGCCCATCAGGTCTCGGAATTGCTTAGGCTAAATCTCGATTTTCAAGTGGATGAGGTAGATGTCGATGACCGCTATCTTGGGGGTGGATATGCGGTCATGGGCGCGATCGAGCGCGAGGCAATTGAGTTGTTTGCGAGTACGGAGGGGATTCTCCTCGATCCCGTCTATACCGGGCGTGCTGCAGCCGGGATGATCGATCGGATTCGCAAGAGGGAATTTGGACCTGAAGAACGGATCTTATTTTGGCACACAGGCGGCACGCCGGCGCTTTTTGCCTATGCGGAGAAATTAACAAGGTCAGGGTGAGCCGAGTGACGGCGACCGAGGAATCCCAGTGATGTCGCTCTTGAGAACTCCATCAACGGCAATGGTTGCAAGCTCTCCTTCACTAGATCCTTGGATTAATATAGAGTCGACTCAGGGATTTCTCACCCCGCTGGGGTTCGAAATGACACGCTTTTGGATGGTTCATCCTCAGTTGTCATTTCGAGCGAAGCGAGAAATCCCCACGATGTTGCTCGTTAGTGCTCCATCTGTGAAAAGGAATGC
>JAUWFP010000124.1 GCA_030606845.1 Anaerolineales bacterium
GGAGGGCACGCCTTCGCCGTCACTTTTGAAGAGCATTTAAACAACGCCTGCCCTTAGACCTGAACTGCCAAGTCAATTTGCTTGTTAGACCTTATTTACGCTTTGTCCCTACCACATCCAACTTGGAGAAATCATGGGAACATCGAAAACAATTGCTCCTTATGGAACCTGGGCTTCGCCCATTTCAACTTCGTTCGTTGCTCAGTCAGGAATGGGGCACAGCGCATTACCTCGTGAGGTTCTTATTGATGGCAATGACATCTACTGGGTCGTCGGTAGACCCCAGGAAGGTGGCCGATATGTCATCCTTCGTCACGCTGACGATAAAACCATCGAGTGCATCACACCTCCGGATTTCAATGTAAGGACTCGCGTGCATGAATACGGCGGGGGCTCCTACTTCGTCGCCGAAGGAGTAATCTACTTCTGCAATTACACCGACCAACGCCTCTACCGGCAGCAGAAGGGCAAATCTCCACAACCGATCACGCCAGAACCTGAGATCGCCGCCGGCTTGAGGTATGCTGCGATCCGCCTCTCAAAAGATAAAAGGTCACTCGTATGTGTCCGTGAACGCCATGAGGCAGACGGACAAGTGGCGAATGAATTGGTGATACTTCCGACAGACGGATCAATCGAACCTGCAATCATCGCTTCAGGCCACGACTTCTACAGTTCCCCTCGTTTCAGCCCGGATGGAAAGAAACTCACCTTCCTGACATGGGATCATCCGAATATGCCCTGGGATGTGACCGAACTATGGGTTGGGGATTTTAAAGATGGAAAGTTGGAGGACATCCACAAAGTAGCGGGCGGGATGAACGAATCCATATTTCAACCCGAGTGGAATCACCAAGGAGTTCTACATTTTATTTCCGACAGGACCGGTTGGTGGAATCTGTACGCCTTCGATGAAGGTGAGATTGTATCCCTTCACAAACGCGAAGCTGACTTCGGATTTCCCCAATGGCTGCTCGAGTACTCCACTTATACCTTCCTCCCCGATGGTCGGATCGTTTGTTTGTTTCTCGATATGGGGAAATCCCGTATCGGCGTTCTTACCCCTCAAGATGGGAAGCTTGAAGAGTTTTCAACACCCTTTTCCGCTTTTGAGTTGCCGACAATCCAATCTGATGCTCTTGGGCAGGTCTGGTTCCTCGCCGGCACGCATAAGACAGAGCCAGGTCTAGCGGTGCTTAACCCGGAGACAGGTGAGTGCCACACCGTTCATACTTCAAATGAGCATGAGATTGATCCAGGTTTCATTTCTATTCCCGAACACATCGCTTTCCCTTCTAAAGGCGGTCGCACATCCTTCGCCTACTTCTATCCGCCTACGAATTCGTCCTTCGAGGCGCCAGCAGATGAAAAACCGCCGCTGATCGTTCTGAGCCATGGTGGGCCGACATCAGCTGCTCGTTCGCATTTTCAGTCCGAGATCCAATTTTGGACCAGCCGGGGTTTCGCCATCGCTGACGTTAATTACGGCGGTAGCACAGGTTATGGGAGACCCTATCGCGATCAATTGAAAGGTGAATGGGGGATCGTCGATGTCGAGGATTGTGTGAACGCGGCTCTTTTCTTAGCCAAGTGTGGCAAAGTCGATGACGAACGCTTGTTGATCCGCGGGTGCAGTGCCGGTGGGTATGTAACCTTGTGTGCTTTAACTTTCCATGAGGTTTTCGCCGCAGGTGCGAGTTACTACGGCGTGGCAGATGCCGCCATCCTCGCCCAACATTCACACAAATTCGAAGAACGTTACCTTGACTCGCTCATCGGGCCCTACCCCGAAAAAGAAGATCTCTATCGCGATAGATCGCCAATTTACCATGCAGATCGGCTTTCATCTCCTGTGATCCTTTTTCAAGGGCTCGAGGATAAAGTAGTCCTTCCCGAACAATCTGAAATTCTAGCGAAAGCACTTCGCGAGAAATGTCTCCCTTACGCTTATCTCACTTTCGAGGGCGAGCAGCATGGCTTCCGTCGCGCCGAGACAATCAAAAATTGCCTCGATGCTGAGCTATATTTCTATTCAAGAATTCTTGGGTTCGAATTGCCTGCAGGGGTCACGCCCGTTGAGATCCACAATCTGGACTGAGAGTCGTGCGGGTGGCGCGCTAGATTCTTAGATTAAGGGAACTCCTGACCCAGCTTGCTCTGTAATAGACCACCCGCTTCCAAGTCTCAAGAGCCGCGATTTTGGATCATGATGCGTTTTCTCCGGGCTCCATCATGATCAGCAGCATCTTGAACTGCTTCTCCGCTTTTACGGCGTGGGGTTGATTAGCGGGGAGCGTGATCACATCCCCCACACGTAGATTGTGCGCAACGCTGCGGATCGAGATCAGAGTCTCCCCCTCGATCACAATCAGCAGCGCTTCATTCGGCGTAGTGTGTTCGCTGAGTTCTTGGCCCGCATCGAACGCGAATAAATTGGTCGATCCATTGGCCGCCTTCAACAGCGTGCGGCTCACAATCGCCCCGCTCTGATACTCAATCATCTCGCTCAACTGTTCCACAGCTGGAGTTCCATTCGATTGTGTAGATTCCATTGTCACGGCAATACCTCCGATTTAAGTCTATTCTGGCGCCATCACATGCTCAGTCCCTGCAATGCGAGCTGCGCGATCGCAGATTGACTAAGAGTTTGAATCCGACGAACCTATGGTCTCGTAGAAGAGCGGAAGCGCATCGACCGGCTTCTCGGTGATCTCGTGCGCGGCTAGTAATCGCTCTGATGCAGACTGCGCCTGTTCCGCGTTTATTGCGTAGACTGTGAAGAGCAATTCTCCTTCATCCACGCGATCGCCCACATTATGCAGGATTTCTATGCCCACAGAATGATCTACCGGGTCACCTTTCTGCGCCCGACCAGCACCCAACTCCATGGCGGTTAGCCCAACTTCGCCGGCATGAATCTGGGAGATATAGCCTGCTTTCGGCGCCCCAATGTCGAGTCGTTCCGGAGCAAGCGCCAATTTGCTTGGGTCCTCGACGTAAGAAACATCTCCGCCCTGCGCGAGAACAAGATCTTTGAATTTCGTTAAAGCAGAACCATCCTCAATAACCTCCTCTGATAGAACATTCGCTTCATCGAAACTTTCTGCCTTCTCTGCCAGGAGGAGCATATGGCTGGCTAACACTAAACAATGTTCTCGGAAATCTTGCGGACCTTCACCTTGCAATGTCTCGACGGCTTCCCGAACCTCGATGGCGTTGCCAACTGCATTACCTAGCGGCTGGTTCATATCTGAGATAAGAGCCACTACTTTTCGATCCGCTAATGTTCCAATCTGCACCATAAGTTCAGCTAGCTCTACAGCTTGCTCGAGGGTTCCCATGAAAGCCCCCAGCCCAACTTTGACATCGAGGACTATTGCGGTAGCGCCACCCGCTATCTTCTTACTCATGACTGATGAGGCAATAAGCGGCACGGATGGCACCGTCCCGGTGACATCTCGAAGTGAATATAACTTCCCATCCGCAGGTGCGAGGTCCGCTGTCTGTCCATTGAGAACTATCCCCTTATCTTCGAGCTGCTTGCGAAATTCACCCATCGTCAAGTCAACTCGAAAGCCCGGGATAGATTCCATCTTATCCAGCGTTCCCCCCGTAAAACCCAGTCCCCGCCCCGACATTTTCCCCACGGCGATTCCATTTGCCGCGACAATGGGTGTGACCACAAGCGTTGTTTTGTCGCCCACGCCTCCAGTCGAGTGTTTGTCTAATACAATAGGCACAATATCCGAGAAATCGAGCTGGTCTCCCGAGCGCGCCAGTGAAAGCGTCAAGTCTGCAGTCTCTCTCGGCGTCATCCCTTTTAATAGAACAGCCATTGCCCAGGATGAAGCCTGGTAATCTGGAATCTCGCCACGCGTAAATCCCTCGATGAAAAATTCGATCTCTTCAGCCGTCAGTTCTGCGCCATCGCGTTTCTTAGTGATGATGTCAACCGCTCGCATGAATATTCCTCCTACGGCATTATACATCCTGGTCACCGCACATCGAAACCGGTAGATCCCTCGAAAAATGGAACTAAACACCGGATATTGATTATGGTCGGTGAACTTTTTAGGATATGATGAGTCGTCTACAAATTATAAGTATTGGAAAGGAAGGGAAGCTATGAAAAAGCACTTACTATCCGTAATGATAATTGTCCTAGCCCTGGTCTTGGGGGCCTGTACAGACCCGGGGTTAGAAGGTCGAATAGCTACTCTGGAACGTAGGGTTAAAACCCTACAAACCCAGAATGAAACACTAGAAACCCAGGTTGAAATTTTGACGGACGATCTCACTCTGGAGAAAAGGCGGTCCTTGGCGCTTACTACCATAGCCACCGACCATGAATTTGATTTTTATTATCTTTACTTAAATCTTGGTTGGAATGCTGATATTTTTGCTAATTGGTCCGATCATTCTGATCTGTGGCAAGCTGCCTGGGGGTGTAGTGATACCTGCGGATGGACAGGATACACATTAAGGGAATATAAATAATGATTTATTGATTCAGGATCGAATAAACCATATCAAATATGAAACACCTTTTCCTTCGACCCCCGAAATTGACGGGGGTAAAACACCAGGACGGTGTAGCGAGGCCCTGTGGTGTTAGGAGCGTCTTTCATGCGTAATTTCCGGAGTGTTCGGGGGTGTTCCTTAGGGTTTCACTGACCGGACCTGGCGGGGCCAGGACCATGGGGTTTTGTAGGGATGAATGACGTACCTGGGAAGGGGTCGTGCCGATCGGAGGCTAGGCAAGGGATGTTATCGGGACGGATGGGGAGGGACGTTAATCTTGGGCATATCGAATGGACCGGTGTATAGAAAAGGGTCTTTGTAGAGTATTGTAGACTCGCTTTGCCTGAAAATGGGTTATTTATTGACCATTTTGGAAACCTTAGATACTATGCCCGATCACCACACAAGCAGTTCATTCCGTAGCCTGCTATAATCCCCCAATTCTTTCGTTCATAAGGTGAAGAATGGATAAAGTTGATCTCATCCTGACCGCGGAAACAATCGTGACGATGGATTCCGAATATAGTATCTTCAACCACGGAGCGATTGCCATAAAGGACGACGCGATTATCGCAGTTGGACCACAAGCTGATGTCCAACAGCATCACTCCGCGGGTGAGATCATCGATCTCGGATCGCGCGTGATCATTCCCGGGCTTATCAACGCCCACTCACACGTCCCCATGACATTGCTGCGCGGATTAGCAGACGACCTGCGCCTTGATGTCTGGCTGATGGGGTATATGATGCCCGTTGAGCGTGAATTCGTTTCCCCCGAATTTTGTCGTCTCGGCACACAGATCGCCTGCGCAGAGATGATCCGTGGCGGTGTCACTTGCTTCGCCGACATGTACTATTTTGAAGATACGG
This sequence comes from Anaerolineales bacterium, assembly GCA_030606845.1. Lineage (GTDB taxonomy): Bacteria > Chloroflexota > Anaerolineae > Anaerolineales > E44-bin32 > E44-bin32. The sequence goes on from JAUWFP010000124.1 coordinate 5,392, forward strand.
TTGCCCAGGCGGCTAAAGATGCCGGCATGCGTGCAATATGCGGCCAATCGATCTTAAAATTCCCCACCCCCGATGCAGAATCCTTTGAAGATTCTCTCGCGGCTTCACGCAGTTTCATCGAAAAATGGAAGGATGACCCGTTAATCATTCCAGCAGTTGCGCCTCATGCGCCCTACACTTGCACAGAGGAAATACTCGAGGCTTGCAGAGATCTTGCCATGGAATTTGACGTACCTCTGCACATCCACATCTCCGAAACCAAAGGTGAGGTCGAGGATTGGCGCGAGACCTATGGCATGCCGGTGGTCCCCTGGGTGAAGAAGTTAGATTTATTTGATGCGAAAGTCATCGCCGCACACTGCGTTCATATCGACGATGGCGAGATCCATACGCTGGAACATGCAGGAGTGGGTGTAGCACATAACCCCTCGAGCAATCTCAAACTAGCTTCCGGGTTCGCCCCCATCATCGAGATGCTTGAAACCGGGCTGCAGATTGGTATCGGCACCGATGGCACCGCATCGAACAATGACCTGGATATGTTCGAAGAAATTCGCCTGGCATCTTTTATCGCCAAGACTGTTACGAGCGACCCCACCGCTCTGCCTGCTAGAAAAGCCCTGGAAATGGCTACACGCATGGGCGCAAAGGCACTGCACATCGATCACCTAACCGGCTCTCTTGAGCCGGGAAAACGCGCCGACCTGATCGCCATCGATCAAGACCGGACGCATAACATCCCCCATTTCGAGCGCGAACCCCAGGCAGTTTACTCACGCCTGATTTACGCGACCAAGGCCTCGGATGTCCAGGATGTCATGGTGAATGGGCAATGGCTCATGCGCGATTGCGAATTATTAACGATCCAAGAAGAGGATTTATTTCCCCAGGCCGCTCACTATGCTTCCAAGATCGACGCCTTCCTCGGCGAACGCGAAGGATCCGTTCTCTCGAAACTTATCGCTATCGGTGGAGCGGAACAAGAGGAAAGTTATGAGGTGCAGATCAAGGTCAAACTGGACGATCCGCAAGCGGTTATTGCTATATTAGAAAAAGGTGTCTTCGAAATCCTAAGACGTGCACACTACCTGGAATACGATACGTATTTCCGGTTCGCCGAGCCTGAGGATGCACGCCTGCGCCATCGAGAAGATGAGTTTGTTAATGACGAGGGAGAGATCTTTAACGTTCGCTCTCGCCTCACGCTTACCGGTCCAGCAGCAGAGCGTGAGTATCACAACTCTGTTCTGCTCTCCCGCTCCCGCTTCATCGCTCCAGCTAAGTATTCACCCCGCTTCTACCGTGAAT
>JAUWFP010000292.1 GCA_030606845.1 Anaerolineales bacterium
CGTCAGCTTCCAGGAGCAGGTTACGCTCGCCCGCGCCGATGATGTGCCGATCGTGTCGATCGCGGCGATTATCCAGCATAACTCCTCCGGCTTCGCTTCACGTGCCGAGCTCGGTGCCCATTCTCCCCGCGATTGGGAAGGCCTGCGCTATGGCTCGTTCGGCAGCCCTTTTGAACCGCCAACGCTACAAGTGCTCATGAACTGCGATGGGGGCGAATTTGAAGCGCTTGAGATCGTCAACACAGGTTTTTCGGATCCTCTGGCGCTGCTCGACGAGGCCGTAACGGATCTGGCCTGGATTTTCTACGGCTGGCAGGGCATCCAAGCCGAGTACGAAGGTATTGATCTGCAGATCGTGATGATGGAGGATTGGTTCGATTGCATCCCGGATTACTACACGCCGGTCTTCATCGCCAGTGAAACAACGATCCAGGAGCGCCCGCAAGTGGTGCGGGCCTTCCTCGAGGCGATTGCGCGCGGTTATCGCTTTTCGATTGACAACCCCGACCAGGCCGCAGATATCCTGCTTGATGCCGTCCCGGAGCTGAACGAGGACCTCGTTCACAGAAGCCAATCCTGGCTATCCCCCCGTTATCAAGCTGACGCCTCTCGTTGGGGAGAGCAGGACTTCCAAGTCTGGCAGGCATATTCAGCGTGGATGGTTGAGAATGGTATCCTCGCCGAATCCATTCATACCGAAGACGCCTTCACCAATGAATACCTTCCAGGGAGCCAGTGACCGGTGCGAAAGTTAAGTGTCGAACTCCGCGGGGTTAGCAAGACGTTCCGTGCAGATGGTCGATCGGTTAGGTCTCTCGATGATATTTCGTTGCGCATCGAGGATGGAGAATTTCTCACCCTGATCGGCCCTTCGGGGTGCGGGAAGAGCACACTTTTTAACCTGATCGTCGGGTTGTTAGAACCCGACAAGGGGGATATTTATCTCGAAGGGGAAATCTGCCAAGAGCGAATCGGCCGCGTAAGCTACATGCCTCAGCGCGATCTTCTGCTCCCCTGGCGGAACATCCTTGACAACGTGATCATCCCCCTTGAGCTCGCCGGGGTGCCGCAGGAAGAAGCCCGCGCCCGTGCGCAGTCTATGCTGCCTCTTTTCGGGCTGGAGGATTTCGCTAACAGCTACCCTAGCGCCCTCTCGGGCGGTATGCGCCAGCGGGCCGCGCTGCAGCGCACGATGCTCGCCGAAAAAAAGATCCTGCTCTTAGACGAACCTTTCGGAGCCCTAGATGCACTCACCCGCCGTGAGCTTCAGGGCTGGTTGCTTGAGGTTTGGCGTCGTTTCGGTCAAACCGTCATTTTTATCACACATGATGTTGAGGAAGCCATATACCTAGGGGATCGCGTCGCGGTGATGAGCCCTCGCCCGGGTCGGATTGTAAAAATTGTTGATGTCCCTTTGCCCCGCCCGCGCCGGCAAGCTATGATCACCGAACCGATCTTCTCCTCGCTCCTCGCCGAGCTTCTCGAAGCGCTCGGAGTAACGATCTAACCCTATTCGTGGGGCGCGCATAAAAAAGGCTGACCGATGGGCAGCGCGATACCCGTTCACAAACTCAATGAGCTAGGTGTTGAGATCTTCCGCTATAGCGGCACACTTGTTGAGGAACAGGGAACCAGTCTCACGCTCGAAGCACGCTTCGAGCGTTATGATGTTCAATTCTCTGAGTTAACATTTCGGGAGGGCGATCGCTTTATCGAGACCTACTATTCCGATCGCTGGTTTAATATCTTCGAGATCCACGACGCCGATGAGGACCACCTCAAAGGCTGGTACTGCAACATCACCCGCCCGGCTCGAATCAAGCAGGGGCACATCTACGCGGAAGACCTGGCGCTCGACTTGCTTGTTTACACGGACGGGCGCGTGTTCGTGTTGGATGAAGATGAGTTCGATGTAATTGATCTCAGCGAGTCTGATCGCAAGAACGCCCTGTCAGCGCTCGAGGAACTCAAGCAATGGGTTAGAGCGCGCAAAGGGCCATTCTCCAGACTCGCGGCGGAGAATCGCCCTGCTATGTGACCTGCCTTAAAACACCGGCATTGGATATTCATTTAATAAGAAGCACTCTGAGGTTCAGAGCGCTTCTTGCGCATTCGCTCGACGCCACAGAAACCAGACGATATACGCCGTCACCACTATTAAAATCGAGGCGATGAGCACCGGCACCACGAAGGCCAAAATGGAGATGACCAGAGCAGTCACATCCTCGGCCATGCTGACGGGCACATTCCCTATGCCTCCCGTCGTAACTGTGACCGCCGGGCGGACGACGGCGGATTTAGCCGCATGTACACCACCGGCAATAAACAGCCCGGCAATAATGCTCAAAATGGGGCTGACATCTGTGATCACATTGGCACTCGCGGCGAAAGCGAAGGCGCCGGCCACAGGCCGGACTAAGGTCTGAATGGCATCGTTAGCGTGGTTCACCGCCGGGATCTTATCTGCAAAGAACTCAACCACGCTGAGAACCACCAGTAAGCCTATCACCCACCAACTAGTGAGTGCATCCCAGGGAGCAGTGAGCGTTATCAAATCCGTAAAGCGGCCGACCAGCGCCATAATCAATAGGGGTATGTAAGCATTCAGACCGGCGCTGGCAGCCAGTCCAAATGCGGCGAAAACACCACTTAATGGGTCCATTTTCTTCTCCTCTACAAGTGGAACCCGCCCCAGGTTCCGGTCAAAGTATAACGTATCAGGTCGATCAAACCAATCTGAACCAAGCCGAGCACTAATCCTGCTGCGAGCGGGACGATCAGATCACGCCACCTATTGGCTTTCTGCGTTCGTCGCAGAAGCGGGATCGTGATCAACGTGTATGCTAATGTAAGAAGCAGCAGAACCCCGATGCTGCTCAATAGAGCCAAAGGATAAAGCAGAAGCGGGTTCTCGCTCAACACCGCCAGGTCAACCACACCGACAAGGGTAAGCACCACGAGCAGTTCGCGCGGCGAGCGCAAGATCCGCTCTGATTTCCAGTCCCTCCATGCATACTGGCTGAATACGGGGTAGACAAGTGTCACTAACGCAATGCCGATCAGGCTGCCGGTGATTAAACGCAGGGTGTTGTGAGGAGTATAGAGCTGCATTGCGGAGGGAAGCATCGACAAAAAAGAATTAGCTCCGTCCACAACCCAGGTCAACCCCAGCACGATGACTGCCGCCAGCACCCCTCTACTCGGATAGAGGCTGGCTTTCGTACGCCGAAGCGCGTAATACGCAAAAGCGATCAACGCCCCCAT
>JAUWFP010000055.1 GCA_030606845.1 Anaerolineales bacterium
ACCTTCGAATGCAGCCGGTGAGTGATTAATCATATTCGCGACCAGGCCGTACTCTTTTAGGAAGATCTCATACCCCAGAATGCCGTGCTCGGCAGGGCTGCGGCCGGTCCATAAGGTGGTCGTCGCCGCGCTCGTGGTCGAGGGGACGACAGAAGTAATCGCACCCAGGAAGCCATCCTCGACTAAAGGCTGTAAGAACGTTGCGCGCCCCTCGAGCCATTGGAGAAAGCGGTGCAGCGCGACCGCATCCACGAGAACGGCTACGACTTGCTCAACTCCATCCGCAAGCGCATCCAGTTCGGGAATATCAAGGCCAGGGTGGGGAAGATCCGGAGCACCGAGCCATTTGCACACACTTCCCGGGATGTTGAGGATGGAGAGGCCGTCATATGCAGGGTGCAGTGCATCCGCGCCCAGGTCGATCTCCGGCAAACGATGGGCACGAAGCTTCTGGAGGAGTGAGTTTGTTAGATCAGTCATAATGTTATTCTCACAGATGAGTATAGATGAACTTCACTGGTAGAGCGCCATGCATTGACCTATAATTCTACCCAACCTTGAAATCTACGCCCCTGAGGAGGATCGTTGCAGCAGGCGGATCGCTCGGTCGAGCGGGTTGGTGAGGGATTTCCCCGAACCGGCTGGTTACAGAATTTGCTCTCTGGACGTCGCGGCCGTAGGTTGCGAGAGTACCTGACCGGGTACTTAATGATCCTGCCCTCCGTGGTGCTCATCTTCACCTTCGGTCTTTTCCCCGTTGGCTTTGCACTCTATATCAGTTTGCACAAGTGGAAAATCAAGCATGGTCCATTTGTTGGGTTTAAGAATTATGCAAGCGCAATCGATTCCTTGGCATATGTGTTGTTCTTTGGTGTTGCAGTTGGCTTGGCTTATCTAGCAATCCGCACAGCACGCGAGATCCTATACAAAGCACGAGAACATAATGAGCGACCTTGGATTCATCTCTTACTGGGCAGCCTTCATGCTGGGTCCGTGGTTTTATTCCTGAGGTATGTCGTGGTTCTAGCACCCGAAGTGCTTGGGATTGCCGACAAAGTGAAAGGGTTAGAACGCACTCGAGAATTATTCATCCAGTTGATGGGAGAAGCGTTGCGCGCCGAAAGCGTTTGGCCTGCTTTTCTGCAATGGATTACGATTTTCGCTCTGGCCTGGTTGTTGACAATTGTCCTTTGGCGATCTATCGCCTCCCCGCGCAGGAACTTTTATCTCACGCAGACATCCTTGGCTCTGACATCTGCCGCTGGTGCGTTCATCATCGCCTGGTTTACATGGACCGAGATGCAAAAAGCCATCGCTGACGCGTGGGAAACAGGAGCGGAAGCACCCATCGGAATACAGATCGTCAGCATCGCGGCCGGTGTCATCCTTTTGGGTATAGCATGGAAATTGTGGACTAGCGCTGTGGGCCATACATCTGATCGTGTTTTTCTGTTCCGCGGCCTCGCTGCGCTATTCTTGATTATTAGCGCCTGGCTGCTGATCGGGGAGTTGCCAGCCGTCATCGAGGCCGGGGATAAAGATTTATGGCAGGGTCTGCAAGTAACCGTTTTCTACTCCTTAGGTACAGTCCCATTTCAACTAGGTATTTCCTTGGTCTTGGCTTACTTGCTGTTTCAGGCTGTGCGCGGCAAAGAATTTTTCCGTGTGGTTTACTTCTTACCGTATGTTACCCCTGCGGTTGCGAGCGCGGTGGTCTTCAACCTGATCTTTGGACAACGCGCCTCTTCACCGATCAACGCCATCATCACATTTTTCGGAGGAGAGCACCAGAAATGGTTATTAGAGCCAAATGGTATTTTCACTCTTCTTGGAAAATACCTTGGCATAGATGTACCGACGTGGGCGGCAGGTCCAAGTCTAGCGTTGGTAGTGATCATTATCTATTCGATATGGACCTATGTTGGCTATGACACGGTCATATATCTTGCTGGGTTGGGCAATATATCCAATGAGATCAATGAATCCGCAGCCATTGATGGGGCAAATCGCTGGCAGATTTTTCGCCACATAACCCTACCCTTACTCTCTCCGACGACCTATTTCCTCTCCTTGATCGCAGTCATAGGCACATTCAAGGCGTTCAACCACATCTATGTGCTGCGCCATCCAATGGCGCTTGGAACGGTAGATACATTTAGCGTTGTCATCTTCGATGAATTCTTCACTAAGACTCGTTTTGGTCACGCATCAGCGATGGCGTTCGTTTTGTTCGCCATCATCCTGGCTCTTACTTATGTGAATAACAAAGTTCAGGGCTCGCGGGTGTTTTATGGATAATAGTGCCGTAAAAACCCCGGGTGGACGGTATCTCTTCTCTCAACGTCTAGGTCGCGTCTTCATCTACGTTGTACTCATTCTAGGCGCATTCGCTTCCATCGTTCCCTTTGTGTGGATGTTGTCTGCCTCGCTGATGACAAGAAACGAGGCTTTAAGCAGTCAATTGACCACCAAACAACCCTTGCTAGAGCGTTTCGTTTACAGCGAAGGGGAATTGGATGAGCTCCTCAGCGAGAATATCCCCGATTTTGTTAAAGAGACTGACGCTCTGGGCGTGCATGAGCTAAAAATGACGGCACGCGAATATGCCAACCAATCCGAGATCTATTGGGTCGCCGATGACTCGGTTTATCGAGGAGGGTTGGTGAATTATCTCTTCGCCTGGAGTGAGGGTAATTTCTCCGAGTTCCTCACTAACTCTGTGCAGATTACCTTCATCACACTTGCAGGTCAATTGATCTTCAGCATAATGGCAGCTTACGCCTTCGCCCGCATTAACTTCCCAGGGAGGAATTTGATCTTTGGCATATTACTAAGCAGCATGATGATCCCGGGGATGGTAACGATGATCCCCAACTTCATCAGCATCACCTGGTTCCAACGTATTGGGCCGTTGCAATGGTTCGACAATTGGCCTGCATTGACAATCCCCTTCATGGGCAGCGTATTCGCCATTTTTCTGTTGCGCCAGTTCTTCGCTCAAATCCCCGACGATCTGTTCGATGCAGCCCAAATCGATGGCGCAAGCCATTGGCAGTTCCTCTGGCGCGTCGTGCTGCCGCTTTCAAAAGCGCCTATCCTGGTCCTTACCGTCCTTTCGTTCATCGGCTCCTGGAACGCGCTCGCCTGGCCCCTCCTTGTGACGAAGACACCCGATTGGCGCCCGATCGCCGTTGGTCTCTTTTATTTTGTGGATGCGGAAGCCGGATCCTGGCTCAATTTCCAGATGGCGGGAGCTGTTGTTACGATCATCCCGATCTTGATCCTTTATTTCCTCACCCAGAGACAATTCACCGAGAGTATCAGCCGCACAGGCTTGAAAGGCTGAGGGAAACCATCAACTATTGCTATAATTGATCCGTATAAAAGGAGGTGTCGTTATTCGGAGAAGAGATGAGTAGTTAAATATGGTGCAACTGCCAATGAGATGGTTATATTCAACACAACTTGAGGAGGAGGAATGATGTCTAAGAAAGCAATTGGTATTTTACTGTTGACGTTGTTGGCACTAACGCCGGTCCTGGCAGCATGCGCGCCGGCAGCTACGGAAGCGCCCGCGCCTGAACCAACGGAAGTACCACCGCCGACAGCGGTGCCTGAACCGACCGAGCCGCCCGTACCCACCGGACCCCTTGGGGTAACGGCTGAGGACTTAGAAGGCGTAGAAGTCGAGTTCTGGCACGTCTGGTCTCGGAGCGTTGGTGAGGCGATCGAGGCTATGGCGGCGGATTTCTCCGCCACAAACGAGTATGGCATTACAGTAACGCCGATCAATCAAACCGGGTATAGCGAACAGTTTACCGCCATGAACGCCGCCATCAATACGGGTGATTTGCCCGATGTCGTCGTTGGCTATAACAACCAGTACTTAGCCTGGGATGCTGCCGGTGAGGTCATCGAAGATCTAACCCCGTACGTCGATAATCCAAGTTTCGGGTTCACTGCAGAAGAGCTCGCCGACTTCTATCCCGCAATCTGGGCTTCCGATAGCGTCGGTGACGAGCAGTTGGGAATCCCCGCCCAGCGCTCCGGTGCGTATTACTTCTACAACTACACCTGGGCACAGGAATTGGGTTTCGACAACCCGCCAACGACACCAGCAGAGTTCAAAGAACAAGCCTGCGCATCAGCCGAAGCGAACAACACCGATGACGACCCCGCCAATGACGGCACCGGCGGCGTCTTCTTCACATCAAGTGCCTCAACGATCGCGGGATGGGTCTGGGCTTTCGGTGGTGAGGTCGAGATCCCTGGAGTGGGGTATAGCCTAGACACTCCAGAGATGCTTGCAGCGGCCACTTTCTGGCACGAACTGCTCTCAGAAGGATGTTCATGGACTCCGGAAGCAAAGTATCCGAATCCTGAGTTTGCTGCTCGCCTGGGCTTGTTCTTCGGCAGCAGCATCGCCGGTCTCCCTTACCAGGCAAGCGACTTTGCGGATGCTGGCAACGATGACGTTTGGGGCCCGATAGCTTACCCAACTGTCAGCGGGACGCCTGTCGTCGATATCTACGGTCCATCCTTTGCGATGGTCTCCTCTACACCTGAGGAGCAGCTGGCAAGTTGGCTCTTCATGAAATGGTTCACAGAGCCTGAAAACCAGGCGAAATGGATCGAGGCGAGTGCCTATTACCCGACGCGCGCTTCAGTGTTGGATCTCCTGAGCGACTATGCGGAGAGTAACCAAAAGTGGGCGGACTCACTCGCTAATATCGAGTACGGCAAAGTAGAGCCGCGCTTCGAATCCTACCAATCTGTACGCTATGCTATACAGGATGCATTCGCTCAGATCGCTCAAGAGGGCTTCACTGCGGATCAAATCCCAGGATTGCTAGCGGAATTGCAGGCGGAGGTTGACGAGCTGCACGCCGAAACCCTGGAGTAGCGCAATCTCCTGATATCCGATGTAAGGGTGGTTTTTGGACCGCCCTTACTCTTGATAAAGCACACGGGGGGCGGCGAAATCGGCGCCCCCCGCTGTTTTTAGACCAACCTGGTTAGACAGTGGCATTCGCGAATACACTGCCAAATATCCGGTCAATCCTGCCGGCGAGGATGCCATAGGATATAAAGTTGATTGAAGAATCGGGAATCGTTGAGAAAATAGCCTGGCTTGAAGGTCTCCAATGTTAAAGCTAAGGTTTTTCTAAAAGGGATAATTAGATGACCACAGTTGTGGACGGAGAGCTCATCAATATCGCTCGAGAATTGATCGCGGCGAGGTTCAAGGAAAGTTATCACCACATCGCCGCTGCGCTGCGAACGACTTCGGGACGGATTTATTCAGGCGTGCATTTGGAGGCATACGTTGGACGCATCGCGGTATGCGCTGAGGCGATCGCAATTGGGGCCGCGGCAACTGCGGGGGATACGCATATTGAGTCCATCGTCGCCGTGAATAAGCTGGGGGAGATCGTCTCACCCTGTGGGATGTGCCGGGAGCTTATCTCCGATTACTCCCCTGAAGCATGTGTCGTTGTCCTTCGATCGGGGCAACCCGCGAACGTACCGGTCATGGAACTGCTCCCTGACAAGTACAGCCGCTAAAAAGTTACACATGGTCAATACTTTCAGGACGGCTTTGCTGTCGAGTCCAGTCCAATAATTCCACATTATGCGTATCGAATTGGTCTAGGACCGTTTTTCCCTGCGCTCCATTGCAGCGCAGGATGCTCCCGGGATCGTTTGCTCTGAGGGTGCTTCTGACTACAATCTTGAGGGGAATCGCAGGAATAGAGTCCTTACGATTGGTGTTTGGCAACAAGGCTGAAACGCGGAGGCAAACATGAGCAACGAGAATGAGCAAGAACGCCTACGCAGGATTAGAGATCGACAGATCCAACTTCGCGATCCTAAAATCAAGGAGAGGAAAGACCAGAAAGGCGCTGCCCAAAAACATCGCAGCAGCCTTGAATCTTTTTCTCTCACCAAGATTTGGACAGATCTCCCGAAGATCATCAGGGGCACGGTCATCGGGATGCTGGTAGGTTTAGTAATCCTGTTCGTGCTGCCATACATCTTTCAAGGCACGTGGGTGGACTATGTAGGTTTCGCCGCTGTTTTCATCCTGGCTTTTCTGGGAATGGTCTTTGGCCAGGCGCTCGATGCACGTGACCGGCTTAGGGATGTCTGAATCCCGAATAGAAGTGGCAAACTTAAGTAGTACAGTCACTCTCCATTAGCAATACAGCTCTTCCTCGAGATCACTCAATACGCAGGCCGTCAATACTAATAATCACCGGATCATGATCCGACTTGCGGATAGGGGAATCATCCTCAGGATCGGGCATTGCGAAGTCCGCGTTGGTGTGCAGGACATGCACATCTTCAAGCGCTGCCCAAAGTGAGGGCGAAACGAGGATGTGGTCGAGGGTCTGTGCGACGCCTTGATAGATGTACGTGTAACATTCTTCTCCGGGTAAGGTCGCAAATACATGCTGTAATCCAGACTCGCGCAAGACGTCGATCGGGAGTGAGTCGTAGAAGGAGTTCAGATCGCCCAGTACGATGACGTGTGCATTCGGGTCAGCGGCGCGCAGACCGTCGATGATTTCGACGTTCCAGGCGGATTGGGCTGCCCGGCGTGGCTCCGTCGCTGCTTCCCCACCGGCAAGTGATGTGAAGTGATTATTGAGGACGTAAAGAGCGCGATTCTCATCTCCCATGTCCAGTTGGACCTTGATGAGGAGCGGTGGCCGGCTCGTCAGACCTTCTGGCGCAATGAATTGCTGCACATCCAGAATCTGGGCACGATCGCCGCGCACGAGGTAAGCCACATCGATCCCGCGGCTGTCGGTTCCTTCGATCAGAACCGGCAAATAGTTGAAGGATGAGAGCAGTTCATGAGCGGCAAGGTCCTCCATGATGCCGATGTTTTCAACTTCCTGTAAACCCACGATGGTCGGTGCCCCTGCCGCGAGCAGCGTGTTCGCCACTTTTGTAAGGTCGAGTTCATATTCCGCCTTGCGCGGGCGAGGCGGGCTGGAAGGGTGTGGATATTGGATGTCGAAGAGATTCTCGACGTTCCACGTCATCAAGCTGAATATCGGGGATTCTACAGCGGGAACGGAACCTATTTCGTGAGATTCAGAGACGATATCAGGGGCATGATTCGGTTCAATTTTATATTGGCCGTACGTGAAAGCGAGCGGCCCCTCAAGACCAGTTATCTGGTCGCCAGTGGACATGGCGTAGGGAAGAGTCGAACGGTCTAAATGTTCTTCGCTGGAGCCGTCATCGACCATGATAAGCAGCCAGTTAGGGTCGCCACGCATGACGCGGGAAATCTCGTGTTTTGCAAGTACAAGAGCCGATTCGCCGAAGCGAGTCGTCGGACCGACAACAAGTGCAGGTTCAGCAACGGCTACGAGCATGCCTTCCAGCGCCTCGAAATAGAGCGCGGATTCATCTTCATCCGCCGGAGGATCCAGAGGGGTGGCTGCGGGCAATGCTGTCATCGATCCTGAGATCGTGATGTCATCTGCGGAGAAGACCTCTAGCTGCGTCTGTGCCGAGACCTCACGTATTTTTCCTCCGACCTCAACTCGATCCCCGAGGGAGACCGGTATGGAGAGTTCACCTGTGGAGATGAAGAGACCTTCGGATGTTCCCGGGTCATCATCGGGGGTTGTGTTTTGAATCCAGAACCCGGCCATATCAGGGAAAACCCCGATAACGGCGCCCGTGGTTGTCACAGTTTCTAGCTTGTAAGGTGATCGATCGCCCGAACCCTGGATCGCCCAAATGGGAACGTAGCTTCCCAGGAAGATTCGTTTAGGCTCACCGACCAGGATTTCAACCGTTGATGGAGCTTGAGCTCCATATCCATCGATGACGATAGTGCCGTCGAACGCTTGAGCTTGCACACGATAGCTCACGCTGGTTGTTCCACCATTTCCCGGGAGCTCAGGGATGATCCATGTAAGGATGTCCGCGGATACTTCACCATCGTCAAGCGCCTCGACAAAACGGGCCCCTTCCAGGGTGTAAGGCGCCCAGATTTGCAGGTCTTCAACCGCTTCTGACGTGTGGTTTGAGGCATTAATGGTGATGGTAAAGATCTCGCCCGATTGGATCGTGTTTGGCGCCTCTATGGAAATCTGGACCACAGGCGGGAATAACTCTACTAGGTCATCCTGTTGGCGCGGATTTAGCTGCATGCGTCCGTCGCGTATCTCCATAATCCCTGATGCTTGATAGATGCTGCCTTCATCCAGAGGATCGGTTGTGATCTCCGTCAATTTATCGATATAAAGTGTCAGTAAATTACCTTCGTCGTCCATAAGGTCGATCTCATAGCTGTAGGAAAACTCCTCGATCCGGCTGGCGGTGCCCTCCACTTCGACCAATCTTCCCGGAAGATCTTCGTTGTCGTGAGCAGCCAAACGGAGGGTAACAGGAGTCGCTTCAGGAGCTGCGCCAACGGCGATAACCTGAACATCCTCGGGTGTGTCAGGTATAAGCTCGACGGCGCCGCGATAGAGTGTCATCACCCCACGAGCCTGTATGGTTGCACCGATGAGGATATCGAGGTGACCCTCGCCTGACGGTACGTAGATCTGCACCCCACCGCTGTCGTCTTCAAGGTAGAACTTAACATTTCCTCCACCGGAGTAGAACCCGCCTGTGTACATCGTGGCGATGCCTTCAATCGTGGCAACGGATCCGATGAGAGAGCGTGCGACTCCAATCGGAACACTGCCGGTGGATACAGAGACCCAATAGGGTTCGCCGAAAGCGTAGGTCCCATCAGTGGAAGAGTGGGCGTAGTAATTACGAAACGCGGTGGTGAAATATGTCCACGGCACTTCGAGGGTGATTTGGGTCACCTCTTCTGAAGATGGAGGGAGCTCAGAGATCGTCCAAGCTGCAATGCCTTCACTCAGCGTGATGGAAGAGGGCGACTCGATAACCGTAAACTCAGAAGGAATGGGGAGCTCTACGCTCAGATTTGAGATCGGTTGATCGGAGTTATTTCGAAGCGTAAGGGTGAGCGGGAAACTCTCCCCGGGTTTGAGAGATTCCGGCAGGATTAATTCGATCTGGAAGGGGACGTCGATAGCAGGGGTTGCCCCGCTACCTGTGTTTTGAGGGTAGGGAGAAGATTGCAGGAGAAAATCGGTCTTGTTGTTATCAGTGTCGGATTTATTTCCCGCCTCGCCTCCGGGCTTTCTTTCGAGTGAGGTGTCGTTCTGGAGCTTGGGTGCGGCTACTGCTTCGTGAAACCCTTCGGGCGCTGTCCCCCAGCCCAGGCTGTCTGCAGTGGAAACAGATGCATTACGCAGGGTGAGACCTCCCGCAGAGGTGTTCAAACCCTGTGTGAAGAATGCATCGGCCGGGAGGCCAAGGTCTTCGCCAGAACGGACGAGCAGGTAATGCCCATGAGGCGGGATAAGTGTGCGGGCTTCCCATGAATAGATCGGCAAATCTTCCTCGCTTGTTGCGAGTCGATACCATAGCGACCAGCCTTGAAGATCTACCAGATTATCGCCGGGGTTAAATAACTCGATAAATTCGTAATTGTTATTGCCCTGCTTTCCAGCCATCACCTCGCTGATGAGGATGGGATAGGTTGATGGTGGTTCGAGCGTGGGGGGTTCAGAGCTTGAAACTGAACAACCGGCGAGTAGACCCAATAGGATGGCCCCGATTAAAAGCCTCATAATGTTTCGCATTCCATCTCTCCGTTAAGTTCCAGGATTCATTGACATTAAGTCTAAAGATGCTGGCTGCATGATGCAAGTGCTGCAGGGCTAAAAGGAATGGGCAGATCACCAGCGTCCTTAAGAAAGATTAGATGTTACATAGATGATCCCTCGCATCGAACCATGATGTGAGATCGTTACTTTCGTTTCTCACGACGCTTCCTCAGCATTTCTTTAAACGTAGGCGCTAAAGAGGCGATGACCGGCGAAGGTTCTTCTGGCTGCCAGGTCTTGATCGCCTGATCGGTAGGATGCGGCCAGCGTTCATCGGAGTGGACAATCGTGCCGGGGTTCTCTGCAGTTTCAAGGACGTCCAGAGCCTGGCGGATGACCCGCATCTGTTGTTCTACATTTCCCGGTTCACCGAGGGAGTGACCGAATGGAAATTCCACTGCGAGCGATCGGGGGGCGCCGACTTTCTCCGCCCAATAGGGCATCATCGTGACGAATAGGGTCGACAACCCTGCGGCTTCGAGCGTTCGTGCCAACACGGGCACGTTAATCGCACAATCCGGTCAAGCCGGCGTGAGCAGGACACAGTTGACGCCCTCGTTTAGGAGAGCCTCAGCCACCTCAGGGCCATAGCGTTCCTCC
>JAUWFP010000073.1 GCA_030606845.1 Anaerolineales bacterium
TCCATCACAAATGTCGCACCCTATCGATGATCCGGTTCAAGAGCTCTAGCTCCGGAACCTCTAGGGGAAGATTCCCCTTTGGTCCTGCATATGCGAGCTGTGCGGCTTGTTTCGCGGCCAGGCGCATACGGAGTTCCATCTTTCTATCGGCTTCAAAGACGCCCTTTTTCTTCTTAGCCATGCTATTCATCTCCCTCGCTTGCCTTTAGTTTTTCCAACAGGTTTCTACCGACTTCATTCCCATCTCCTGCACTTAGTGTGATCACAACAGATTTTTCTCGAACGTCATCGAAAAGCACCTGCGCTGCTCCTGTCAACTCCGGGATAAAACGGACATCCCCGTGATCAATACTTGCAGCGATGACTTTCCCGGAAAGCGCAGGATCCTCTACTTCTCGGGCTGCAAAGACTTCCAAGACAAGTACCCGATCCGCGTCGGTGAAAGCCTGTGCGAATTCATCCAGCAAGGTCCGAATGCGGGAATAAGTGTGAGGTTGAAAAACCGCCCACACTTCTTGCTCTGGGAAACGCTCACGAGCTGCCTTCAGCGTGGCTCGTATCTCCGTCGGATGGTGTGCATAATCGTCGACAACCACAACGCCTTTCGCTTCGCCCAGAATTTCGAAGCGTCGCTCTATCCCATGAAATTCCGTCAAGGCTTCATTCGCCCGTTTGAACGCTACCCCAAAGTGATCTACGACTGCCAGCGCCGCCAGGGTGTTCCTCACATTGTGCTCGCCAGGCAGGCGTGTTCGTGTTAAACCCAATGTCTCTCCATTTTTAATAACCAGGAAGTCCGAGCCGCCAGCGGGATTCGAACGAATCTCCTCTGCCCGCCAATCAACCCCTTTGGACAGACCATAGGTGACTTTCCGAGCAGATCCTGGTTTTAGTCTCTGAGCGCCCTCGTCATCCGCACAGATAATGAGGCAATCCTCAACTTGGTCGACAAAGGATTGAAACGCGCTATCAAAGTCCGCTTTGGTGGGATAACAATCCGGATGATCGTGCTCCACGTTCGTTACCACCGCCACTTTGGGGTGCAATCCCAAGAATGCTCGATCGTATTCATCCGCTTCAATCACAAAGTGCGGTCCCTGACCGACACGTGCGTTGGATTTGAAATCAGTCACCATGCCACCCACCATGAAAGTTGGGTCCAGATCTGTCTGTACTAGAAGCCAGGCGATCAAAGCTGTCGTCGTTGTTTTCCCGTGTGTCCCTGCGACGGCGATGGTCTCGCTCCCAGCAGTGAGTTCTCGCAGGAACTCGTTGCGCCGGAAAACCGGAATGCCCAATTCCATGGCGTGGACGAGTTCCACGTTGCTATCCGGAATGGCGGATGAGGCGACGACCAGCGAGGCCTCGGCTACATTCTCAGCGTCGTGGCCATACATGATCCGTATGCCATCCTTTTCAAGCGCATCGGCATAAATAGACCGAGCTTGATCTGAACCCGTCACAGCATATCCTCGTCCCTGAAGTACCTTTGCCACGGCTGATATCCCTGCGCCACCAATTCCAACGAGATGTACATTTTTACTCATACGAAAACCACGATGATGAAGACGAACACGATCCCCACTGCGAAATAGAGCTGTGGAATTGGCAAGATGGCCGGAGGCAGATAAGCGACAATATTGAAAATCTGCTCGTATAGCACTGAACCCTCTGGAGGCATCTGAATCCACGTCGTCGGGTAATTTAAATCGTGCAGGAAGAACCAGATCGATCCAAAAAGCAGATACCCGTTTAATGCGCCCAGAGCGAGCCCCAGAAGGACATCCTGGAGCCGCTCGCGTACCAGCTTCGGTTGCAGGGCACGAATGTGCGGTGTCTGATAACCGAAGAATGCCATCAACCCCAGGAAACCAGCCCGAATGATGAATTGCGTTGTCGGCGGCTGCATTACCAATGCCGTGTAATAGGGTCGAATATGGGTTTCTAAAATCTGGATGATGAAAAGCGCGAGAATGATGGCGCTTGTGACAAGCAGCTCCTTAGCCCAGCCGCGGACTGCGCCAATAATGGCAAAGAGCGTAATCAGAATCCCGAATAGGACAACAATGCTAATCATGCGTCCTGCACTCTCTTCATCACTAGATTTTCAATCTCGCCTGCGATGCGCTTCGCCGCACCCGGCTTCGCCAATCTACGCATTGCGGTCCCCATCTCTTCAAGCCGAGCGTGATCATGCATCAGTTCGCTGACCGTCGGCAGCAGAGTCTTTCGAAGATCTTCGTCACGAAGCATGATTGCCCCGCCGTTATCCTCGAGGTATGCCGCATTTACTTCTTGATATCGCCAAGCATGCGGGTACGGGACGAGCACCGCCGGCAACCCAAAGAGTGGGTACTCCCCAATCGTTGCCGCGCCCGCGCGTGAGACAACCAAATCCGCTACTCCAAGGGCTTGCCCCATCCCCTCATGCAAATATGCGTGCGGGTGATACCGACTCGCATACGACTCATTAAGCTTCTCGATCACAGCCGGCACCCTTGGCCAGTCGAGCTCCCCGGTGATATGCACCACCTGGGCAATCTCGAGCAGGTTCGGAAGGATTTCCCATACCGCCTCATTGATCGAGCGCGCCCCCCGGCTGCCGCCAAAGACCAACAAGGTTCTTGCACCCTCGTCCAAACCGAAGATCCGCCTCGCTTCGGCTTTGCCCCTCACAACATAGTCTGCCTGCGTCGGATAGCCCGCTACGACGACTCGCTTTCGCCCGGAATAGAAGTTTTCTGAGCCCGCCGTAGAGACGTTGATCACCCTGGCAAAACGGCTGATCAGCCTCAAAGCTAACGCCGGTTCAATATCAGGGACAAATACCGCCTGCGGCAGC
Organism: Anaerolineales bacterium; assembly: GCA_030606845.1. GTDB lineage: Bacteria > Chloroflexota > Anaerolineae > Anaerolineales > E44-bin32 > E44-bin32. The sequence continues at coordinate 2,843 of JAUWFP010000073.1, forward strand.
TGTCGACCCGCAAGCGCCACAGGTACTCCCACATAGCCGCCGGTAAAAAAGAGCACATCGGGTCGGAAGCGTTGGATGATTCGTTTCGCCGCGGGGATGCCCTGGAGCAAACGAAATGCGTTCACAGGCAGGCTGCGTAACCCAACCCCATGCAGCCCTGCTGCTGGGATCGCTTCGAAGGGAATGCCCGCCCGTTTAACGAGCGCTGCTTCCATGCCTCCCTGCCCTCCAACCCAGAGCACTTCAGCTTTCTCGCTGAGCTCGGCGATCACGGCCAAGGCGGGATACACGCCGCCCCCCGTCCCTCCGGCTGACACTAAAAGTCGCAACATAGCCTCGCTTCTTGGTTTCAGCTCTCTCCAGACGGGATACGTTCAGGAGAAAGCCCACTCCGGTTAATATCGTGACCAGGCTGGAGCCGCCGTAGCTGAAGAATGGTAGAGCGTTGCCCGCAAACGGCAGCAGACCCAGCAGAACCGACATGTTGATTAGAGCCTCCGCTCCAATCCAAAAAGTAACACCGCTGGCGAGAAGCAAACCCAGCCGATCCTGCGTTCCGACCGCGACCCGGAAACCTCGCCACATGAAAACGCAAAAAAGCGCCAATATCAACAGCGCGCCAATCAATCCAAGTTCCTCGCCAATGACGGCGTAAACACTGTCGGTGTGCGGCGCCGGCAGAAAACCGAATTTACCGCGACTCGCCCCCAACCCTCGACCGAGTATGCCCCCCGAGTAGAACGATTGCAGGGATTGCTGGACGTGATAATGTGCTTTTTCAATGTCCACCAATCCATCTTTGAACTGTATCCAGCGCTGGGCACCAGTCGAATGAAGCCGAATAAGTAAATAACCGACCGAACCTCCACCAACCACGAGCCCTATCGTCTGTAACGTCCGGGCTCCAGCCAGGTAGAACATCGTCAGAGCGACCAACCCAACCGTCAACCCCGCGCTCAGATCGGGCTGAGCGACGATCAACCCGCTGACAATACCGACGATGACGACCATGGGCCAAAAGCCATAGCCCATTTCACTTAGACGGTCCCCTTTCGATTCCATCCAGACTGCCAGGTAGATAACGAGTGCCAGCTTTGCCATCTCCGACGGTTGGACCGAGGCCCCTAGAAAGGCGCGTTTGTATTCCCCGCCGAAGTTTATGGCCAACACTGCAAACAGGATCGCTATCGTTACAATGATCAGAGGCAGCGCAATTCTGCGAAGCCAATCCAATGGGAACCAGGTAGCCACAGCCATCGCGCCCAGACCGACGAGCAAGTGCAGCACTTGGCGGTTTAGTAAGTAATTGTTGTCTCCATAAAGTCGCCACGATACATCCCAGCTCGCGGAGTACATCATCACAAGCCCCAGCGCAATCATGATGCCCGTGATGATTAAGAGCCACGGATCGACGGCAAGAGGAATACGTCGCTGGCTCAATTTAGGCTCTGCAGCTGGTGCTCGGGTCACAATTCCTCCACCAGAGCGCGGAATTTTTCACCGCGCACTTCGTAATTCGAAAACTCGTCAAAACTCGTCCCACCAGGCGAAAGCACAACCACATCCCCCTCTTCAGCAACGGCTGCAGCCGCCTGGACCGCTTCCGCCAGACCTTCACAAATAACCAGGGTCGGTTTGGCATCACCCTTGGCCGCATCTTTGATATGGCGCTCAATCTTTTGCGCTGCTTCGCCGAATAGAATCAGGTGGTCCACGCGGCGGACAACCTCGCAAGCGAATGTCTCCCAGGGGAGATCTTTATCCTGTCCACCAGACAGCAGAACCTTAGGTTCTGTAAATGCCCGCACAGCTGCCAAAGCACGATCAGGAGTCGTTGCGATCGAATCGTTGTACCATTCGGCACCTTGTACCCGCCTCACGAACTCCAATCGATGCGGTACCCCCTGGAAGTTGCTGGCCGCTTCAGACATCGCCTCGATAGGTAACCCAGCCGCTGAAGCGAGCGCACTTGCAGCGAGAAGATTCAGTAGATTGTGCCTGCCCCACAGAGCAACCTTTTCCACGCTACAGATCTCATGCTCCACATCTCCGGACCTCAAGCGAAGAACCCCATCGCGTACATAAGCAGATTCTTTCTCGTCGGCGGGTTGTTCCCAGCCGAAAGCAATCAGCCTGCCCTGCACAAGGCTGCGCATCTCCCAGGTGAGTGGGTCATCATGGCGGACCACAGCAATATCATCTTTTAATTGATTGGCGAGAATGCGCTTCTTCGCTGCGGCATATACTTCCATGGATCCATGCCGATCGAGATGATCGGGGGTCAGATTAAGAACCGCGGCAATGTGTGGACTCGTCGTCATAAGTTCCAGCTGGAACGAGGAAAGTTCCATGATAACGAGATCATCAGGTTTGATCTCATCCAGGTTATTCAGCAACGGGCGACCGATATTGCCGCCAACCCAAGCGCGCCTCGCCGAGCCTGCGAATGCGATTTCGGCCATGCGGCCAACAAGAGATGTGGTCGTTGTCTTTCCTGCAGAACCAGTAATGCCAATCACCGGCGCACAACACGCCTCCAAGAATAGCTGTGTGTCGTTGGCCAACTCGATCCCTCGCTTACGAGCTTCGACTGCAATTGGTAAAGCGACGGGCACACCACCTGATAGGAAAAGAACATCCGTCCCCTCGAGCAGGGAAATTGGATGACTGCCAAGTTGGTATGTCAGCTCATATCCTGCCAGCTCTTTAATTGCCGGTCCAAGCTGCTCTGCGCTCTGCTGATCACTCACGACGACTTCAACACCTTTCTGCGACAGGAATTGCGCTAAGGCTTTTCCCTGTCGAGCGAGTCCGATGATGACGACACGCTTTCCTTGCCAATCTCTCACAACGGTCTTCCTGGAACGGATTCCGGCACGTCAGGCAGCAATTTCCTGGATTGCCGGTTCGCTCTGCTTCACCTTTTTCTTCCTGCGCGATTTCTTGGCCGCCTCCTCTACGCCAACCCAATAGTGGTTTGGCATAACATTGCGAGCCTTCCGGACCTTCACGCCGGAGATCTGCCCTTCCTGGTTTCCATCCAGTGTGGAGGGATGTACCAGGCAATGGGTAGGAGTCTCGCCGAACTTACCCTGATAGAAATTAACCGCTTGGCTCACTTTCTCCTGCATTGAGCTCTTGCCATCGTCGAACCACAGCATTCCGATTTCCATAGCAACACCCTCCTTAGATGTTAGATGAGTGCCAAAGCCACTCCGAACATGCCGGCGAGCAGAGCAACCAACCAGAAGCGCTGCACAATCTGAGTTTCGCTCCAGCCGCTCAATTCAAAGTGGTAGTGCAAAGGAGCCATCTTGAAAAACCGACGACCTTTCGTGATCTTGAAATACGCCACCTGGATGATCACACTCAAAGTCACGCTGAATGGGATAATGGCAATGACCGGCAGCAAAGCCCAATGACCCGTCATGAGGGCGACAACTGCGAGTGTGGCACCCAGCGCCAACGATCCTGTATCACCCATGAAAAGTTCCGCGGGGTAGGCGTTGTACCAAAGGAAGGCGAAAATGGCGCCGACCATTGTGAAGCAGAAGCGCACCAGGAAGATCTGTCCTTGGAGTGCAGCGACCGCTCCATATGCAGCAAATGCCATTGCCGCGATCAATCCCGCTAATCCATCTAATCCATCGGTTAAATTAACAGCGTTGCTTGTACCGATGATGATGAACATCGCAATGGGTATGTACCAGATCCCCAGTTCGATAACTTCCGGGTAATTTGGCAGAATCATCTCCGGTGGCTTCAACCCATACTTCAAGATCAAAGAGGCCCCGAGTGCGATAACGCCTTGCAGTAAGAACTTCCAGCGCGCCCGCATCCCTCCGACACCTCGGGGCCTCTTGATCCCAAGCCAATCATCCCAGGCACCCACCAACGCGAAGAGCAGAAGTGTTATCATCGGCAAGAGTATCGAGTTGCCAAAGACATTCAACTCACTCGCAATGGACACCAGGTTTAGAACACCGGTGATCAAGAGCACCGGAATGATGAACAACCACCCACCCATCGTCGGGGTACCCAGCTTCATGGTGTGACGCTGGGGCCCCTCAATCGAGATCTGCTCTCCAATCTTTAACCGACGCATAATACGAATCAGTGGACCACCCCAAATCACCGTCAGCAGGAACGTAATGCCTCCTAATGCCAAAGCGCTGGCTGCGTTTGTCATTCGATCTCCTCCAGCGCAGTGACGATTCGATCCAGGCGCATCCCATGAGAGCCTTTCACCAGCACGACATCCCCTTCGCCAACTTTCTCATCGAGATACTCAATGACCTCATCACCATTTCCAAGCACAATCACCTGGTTTTCGCTAAGCCGAGCAGCGCGCGCCTCTTGTGCAATCCACTTTGCCCGCTCCCCCACAGTGATCAATAAATCCACCACCTGGGCTGCCCGAGCTCCAACCATGCGATGCCCACGTTCCTCAAACTCACCTAATTCAAGCATGTCGCCCAAAACAGCTATCTTCCTGCCGCCTAAATCGTCAAGCAGATTAAGCGCCGCGATTACAGACGTTGGAGCGGCGTTATATGTGTCGTCAAGCAGCAGTGCTCCGCTGGTGGTTTGCACGGCTACCAAGCGCAATTGGTTATGTGTGGCCTGTAGACCACCGATAATTTCAGCCCAACTCAATCCTTCGACAATCCCCACCGAGGCGGCTCGTAAAATGGTATGAACCGAGTGACGTCCGAGCAGTGGTACTCGGCAATGAATGACATCCTCACCGTGGTGAATTGCGCAGCGCAATCCTTCCAATCCCAGACCTTCCACATCGCTTGCCCAGAGATCAGCTTCGGGGGAGATGCCGTAATAAAAAACCCGTGCCTGAGTGCGCTCAGCCAGTTCTCGCACGAGGGGTTCGTCATAGTTCAGGATGGCAACACCCTCCGGCGCCGGCGGCAGCGCTTCGACCAGTTCACCTTTCCCACATACGATTGCATCCAAGCTCCCTGCTCGTTCAAGATGCACGTGGCTGATGTTGGTCACCACGCCAATATGCGGTTTGGCGATATCGCAAAGGAGTCCGATCTCACCGGGGACGTAAAAGCCCATCTCCAAGACCGCTCGTTCATGATCTTCGTTAAGACGCAATATGCTCAACGGCAATCCAATCTCATTATTGAGATTCCCAGGACTGCGCACCGTTTTGTAGCGGCGGCTCAGCACGTCTGCAACGAGCTCTTTCGTCGTTGATTTCCCTACACTTCCCGTGATCCCGATCACTCGCACATCGGACTGTGCTCGCCATGCAACTGCAGCCGTTTGTAAAGCTTCGAGTGTTTTGGCGACCCTCAGGGTGATGGGTGGTTCCAGATCCTGCTTAAGCTGCGCCTTTATCGGTTTTCGTAAGTCGAGGCTGCTGGCTTCCAGCGGAAGGTCACGCTCCACAAGCGCAGCCACCGCCCCGCGCTCAAAAGCATCAGCTACATAATCATGCCCATCTTGCGATTCCCCATCCATAGCAACGAAGAGGCCACCAGGGGTCACCTGGCGCGAATCGACAACCGCGTCGGTAATCACTTCACCCAACCCGGTGATTTTCTCTTCAATAATCGCTTCAACGAGATGACCTATTGTCAACATTGAAAATATTGTCCTACTCTCCTGCTGCTATCTGCTCCCGCACGCTATCGGGCGGGATTTCCAACATGGCAACGAGACGCTCAACGACATCACGAAAAACAGGGGCGGCGACGACAGAGCCCCAGGGCGACGATTCCGGCTTGTCCAACCGCACCAGGACCACGAACCTTGGATCGGATACCGGACCCCAACCAATAAACGAAGCTATTGTCCAACGGTCGTCATAGCCCTTCTCAGTGGGGATCTGGGCTGTGCCGGTCTTCCCCGCAATCTCATAGCCGTTCACGTGTGCGTATCTCGCCTCACCCTCGATTGATTCGACAAGCATCTCCGTGATAGTTCTGGCGCTTTCGGCCGAAATCGGCCTGCCAAGCGTTGTAGGTTTCGGCCAATAGGCGCCCTCCGGACCCACAACCGCCCTAACAATATGGGGCTGAACCATGACGCCCTCATTCGCAACGGCTCCAACCGCTGCGATCAACTGCACCGGCGTCACAGAAATCCCTTGCCCAAATGAATTCGTACCAAGATCCGCCTCTGTCCACTC
>JAUWFP010000305.1 GCA_030606845.1 Anaerolineales bacterium
CGAAGGGTTAGTTCCTTTCATCGATGAGACTTTCAGGACTATTAAGAAACCGCAGTCCAGGGCAATTGCCGGGGTCTCGCGCGGGGGTGTCTGGGCGCTCGAGATAGGGCTTCGCAACCCGGATATTTTCAACACGGTCGCTGCCATCAGCCCCTCGTTGCACGTCAACCACCCGCGAGAGCCCTATGATCCCTTTAAAATCGCTGGCGGGGACAGCCCTCTACCCGAGATGATTTTCATTAGTGGAGGAGCAGGCGAACCGTCATTCCTCGTGAAGATCGAGTTGTTTGTGCAGCATTTGACGGAGGAAGGTATCAAACACATATTTATGTTCACAGATGGCAATCATGCGGATGAGTCTTGGGAGGGCATATTGCCTGAGGTAATCCAATTTGTCATGCAAAGCTGGGAACAAGGACGTTTTATACCCGGTTATTAGATTTCAGGTACAATGGTTGGCGCTAACCTTTTCAGTACCTCACCCTGCTAAAGGGGAGGAGAGTGAATAATGACCGAGATTGATAGCGAAGCTGCGGACGTAATTGAATCCTATCGAAAGCGGAAAGAGCGGCTGGTTCCACTGATCCTTGGTGGGTTGGCAATCGTCCTGCTTGTGGTTGGTATCTTCTTCGTTGTTCTCTGGTTCACGGGGGATTCTCCGCCGGCGCTGCCCGGCTTCTTAGCCTCGAAGACGCCGACTCCAACCGTTACTCATACACCGCGCCCGCCAACTGCGACGCCGACTGTCACGCTCACATCAGCACCGACACGCACACCAACCCTGTCTGGGCCGATTGTTTACATCGTCGAACCCGGTGATACGCTAAGCTCGATAGCGGAGAAATTCGGCGTCGAGATTGTCCTGTTGATGGCGCTGAATAACATCACAGACCCCAATCAACTTTTCGTTAATGTAAAAATCACCATTCCCGAGTCGGGATCGCTGCTACCGACAAAAACGCCTCTGCCCGAGAATCTATTCCCCGGCCAGAAAATTGAATATCAGATTCAACCTGGCGATACGCTGGAAACGATCGCGGCGGAATTCAACAGCACAGCCGATGCGATCGCTGAATTGAATGGAATTGAAGATCCAAATTCAATTGGCGTCGGGCAAATCATTCTTGTGCCGGTGAATATTGCTACGCCAACACCAACCTTCACTCCGGTGGTCGGGGAGGCGACGGCGACAACCGGATCTTAAAACGAAATTTCTAATGCAATAGCGTACCGCCCCCGGGAGTAGTTTCACCGGGGGCGGTTTTGTTTCCAGTAGTCTTCGTGTTTTGCAACAGGCTTACCGACCCTATGGTCTTATCGGCTCAAGAAGTGTTTAACGCCTGGTCGATTTCTCTTTGTACGATGGAATCGGTTTCGCCATCAGCGGCGACCTGTAAGGAGGATTGTGCTTCGCGGCTTGGTATTTGACCAAGAGCCCATGCGGCGTGAGCCCGGACGACAGGTTCAGGATCAGAGCGAAGAAGCTTCGCAAGGAAGGGAGTAGCCGACTCGTCACGTGCGTTGCCGGCGACGATGATGGCGTTGCGAACCAGTCCCTTCCGCCTTGGTCTCTCGAGCGGGCTACCTTTAAGTGGTTTCCGCCATACCTCTGGCTTAAGCAAGAGAAAATCGGCGACGGTCGGTTGTTTCAGGAAGGGGCGCGGTTGAAATGCCGGGTCTTCCGTAGGTTTTGCGAATCGCTGGTTCCAGGGACATACCTGCTGGCATATATCACAACCGAAGAGCCAGCTCCCAATTGCGCTGCGCAGGTCGTGGTCGATGGATTGCTTCTCTTCGATCGTTAGATACGAGATGCACCGTCGGGCATCCAGCGTTCGATCCGGAAGGATGCAGCCGGTTGGGCAGGCATCGATGCAGCGAGTGCACGTCCCACAACGATCGAAAGGAAAATACGGATCGGGTTGGAGTGGAATCTCGAGCAGCAGCTCCGCGAGCAGGAAGTATGAGCCGAGTTGAGGGTGGATCAAACAGGTGTTCTTGCCTATCCAACCTAGGCCCGCTCTTTGGGCAAGCTCACGTTCGAGCAAAGGGCCTGTGTCTGTATAGATGCGGTGTTTCACCGGTTTGTCCAACTGGTCCTCGATTATGTGGACAAGGCTCTCCAGGCGCTCCTTCAAGACGGTGTGGTAATCCTCTCCCAGGGCATAGGAAGAGATTTGAACAGGTGAAGTTGGGGTGCTGGCGGATGAGTCTTGCGGGAGATATATCGTCCCACATACAAGGATGGATTGGCATTCAGGGAGAATTGTGCGCGGGTCGGCGCGCCGATGGAGAGCACGCTCGGATGAGAGGTAGCTCATGCCTCCGTGATTGCCCATTTCAAGCCATCGCTGGTAAACGTCGAAATGTGAGAGGGGATCAGGTGTTGTAATGCCGACAAGTGTGAAGCCGAGGCGGTGCGCCTCTTCTTTAACAAACCGCGTAAGCTCAACTCGTTTGTCTTTACTGTTACTTCGTGGCTTATCCGGACCCTTCATCGCCCTTATTAAACCCCGATTCTATGTCTAGTTCAAAGGGGAGATCATAAAAAGGGAATGCGACAACGTTCGCAATCGCATTCCCATCGGTTAACGTTCGCTGCATAAATTACTTCGATAGGTACTCGGAAATGGATTGCGCCGCTTGGCGACCTGCTGCTGTAGCGGTGACGACGAGGTCAGGCCCAGTCACTGCATCCCCCCCCGCGTATACGCCTTCGCGTGAAGTCTCCCCGGTCTCCGCGTCAGCAACAATAAGACCCCAGTTGTGGGTTTCAAGGTCGGGTGTTGTTTCGCCGATGGAAGTATCCGGCCAGTATCCAAGAGCAAGTACGACTGTGTCGGCGGGAACCATGAAGTTAGAGCCCTCGATGGGAATAGGTCGTCGGCGTCCGCTATCATCGGGTTCACCGAGCTCGCATT
>JAUWFP010000161.1 GCA_030606845.1 Anaerolineales bacterium
AGCTGGTGTTCAGTATCTGGGGGAATCGCAGACAAGGATACTTGAATATCTAGGCTCAGCGGCGGAGCAATTCAGCGATGACCCGATACAAATAGAGACAATTCTCAAATCCTTGCCTCTCGGGTCATCTTCCGGAAGAGCGGCATTGGACATCGCCCTGCACGATCTCTGGGGTAAGCGTCAGGGGATACCGCTGCACCAACTTTTGGATATCAATTCACAGCAGATTCCTTCCACATCTCTCACAATTGCAATGGATCACCCTGATAAGATGGCGCAGAGTGCCAGGCAAAGTGGGTGGCCCGTTCTTAAAATCAAACTGGGCAGTGCCAATGATGAAGCCATTGTGCGTTCCATCCGTGAGGAAACTGATGCAGCTCTTCGAGTGGATGCCAACGCGGGCTGGACACGCGAGCACGCTGCAGAGTTGATTCCCCGCCTGGTGGAGTACGATCTAGAGCTGGTAGAGCAGCCCCTGCCCGTCGGAGATATTGAGGGCCTACGCCAGCTGCGTGAGCGCAACCTGGGAGTGAAAATTTTCGCCGATGAGAATATCCGAACTCCACAAGATGTAATCGACCACGTCGAAGCAGTGGATGGGGTGGTGATTAAATTGATGAAAAGCGGCGGGATCAGGCCAGCCTTGCAGATGATAGAAATGGCACGATCTTTCGATATGCAGGTGATGCTGAGTTGTATGGTAGAAAGTTCCGTTGGAGTGACCGCCGCAGCACATTTAGCTTCATTGTGCGAGTATGTTGACCTCGACGGCCCTTTGCTTATTAAGAACGACCCCTATCAGGGGGTAATCTATCGTGGCGCACAATTGTACTTACCCGAAGGGCCTGGTTTGGGCGTTGTAAAGCGCAGAGAGAATTAATAATTACCAAGCCCGGTCATAAGTATGCGTTAAGCTGCTAGTTTTCCATCCGCACCAGATGGTTCTCCGGGATTAGTTCTTCTAGATCCATGGGGAGTTGGAGCTGTCCCATATTATTGGGTTTGAACACAACCTGTTGGTTTTTCTTCTTCATACCCTCAATACTAGTTATTTCCTCTTTAAACGTGAATGGGGCTGACCTTATAGGCAGCCCCATGATCGTCAAGCAGGGGTTTTACTCTCGATCAAACCACAATTCGCGATAGACTCGATTCCAGTCGGAAAAAGCGCGGCCGGAGATGACGAGACCAACTGCCAGCGCTACGCCCAGTTGCATCCAATTTGCCCCGAAGAGCGCCCATAAGGGCATCAGAAGCAGTCCTGTGACGATATTTCCCTTGGCGGAATGCTTTATCAAGAGCTGGAGCGCCGAACCAAGTCCGACTGCCAGCACAAAACCCAGCGGCCAAACCGCCAATAGCGCCCCTCCCCCACTTGCCATTCCCATCCCGCCATGGAATCCAGCGAAAATCGGCCAGCAGTGGCCGATCACAACGCACGCTGCAGCGACAATCGGCGCTGCCCCCGTGCCGCCGAATCTGGTGGCCAGCCACACTGCCAAGTACCCCTTACCAATATCCGCCACCAACACGATTATGCCGGGGACCCAACCTGCTGCCCGCATGGTATTGGTCGCGCCGGCGTGGCCCGAACCCGAGCCGCGCACGTCAACTCCAGCCTTCGCGCGAGTGACCAGTATGGCAAAGGGAATAGACCCGAGAAGGTAGGCAATGACCGCGAAGGCGATGGTTTTCAGTACAGGTTCCATGATTTCGATCATACTAGGATTATTCAGACGAAGCCAGCGGATGAACGATCAATCCCATGGGCATCACAGCAGCGGCAGTTGTGGATCCTGATGTTCCGGTGGATCGATTGCTAATCGCTCCCCCAAATTCTCACGCGTTAACGTCGTCTCTGCTATGAGTCGTCTGACGAGGCGGAACTTTATCACTGGCGGACCATCCTGGAGCCAATCCTGCAGCCGTGGGTCTCTTCTTGCTTTCTCGGCCACCAGCTCTGCGCGGCCGCCAGGAATGACATACGTAATCCCATCCACCGCATCAGATTGGAGCACACCTGCCCAGACGGCCGTTTCCATGATCCGAAACGCGTAGGCAACATCCCCATCGTCCCCGAGCCACTTAATCATCTCTCCTTCGCTCACCTCAAATTCAAGCTGCGAGCCAAGGTTCACAAGCATGCGCCTAATTTCAGCGCAATCCTCTCTACGTGCTGCGGCATAGTCCTCCGCGCGCAACCTCCAGCGGCCATCCGTATCGGGCCCCTCTGCGTATGAGCGCAGGCATACGGCGATAAGCCGGCGGTCAGGAGTGAGCAGCCCTGGAAATTTCTCGCAGATTTGTTTGTCAAGTTCGTATGCAAATATCCAACCTTCTTTTCGTAGTGACTCTAGGACCCGGCATTCAACGAGATCTGTGAGGCTCGCCTCCGCGGCCGGCGGGTCGTAAAGCCAGTACAACCCGCTCTCTACCTCCACTCCACGTCCCATGTGCACAAAGGCCTTCCGATCACCCAGGACTTTCTCCAGTGACTCACCCATGACCTGCATGAACTGCCGCCCTTCCGCCTCACGGATGCCCTCGAGCAACCCCTCAGCCACGAGATCAGACCAAGCGGCGGCATGCAATAGCGGAAAGGCTGACGGTTCCGCCCGTGAGGTGAGAATTTGCCGGCCAGAGGAGCGCATTCGCTCCTCTCTCCCCTTTTTTCCACATGCTATCGGTGCAGCGGCGTCTACATTCCAATGAAAGATAGCCTGCTCCTCACCTGCACGCAGCGCACGCCCGCGCAAGGCGAACCCCGCCGCGTTATATCCAGACAGAACCGCGGCGATAAAACCGGGTTCCGCTTCGGGCAGATATGAAATCACAGGGGTGCCCGCTTTTATCATTGCCGCCACACCCGTGAGCACTGTGCGCAGCGCGGCAGCGTGCCACGACCAATCATACCGTCGACGGCGCAATGCCACTTTGATCGGAGCTGCGGTTTCTCGACCCCACAGCCAGGCTGCCCAAAGCGCCGATAGGGTCCAAAATGCTTGGTTATGGCGTGGAGGCACGGTGAGCAGCAAGCTTACCTCTGCGGGGTCAACCGTCTCCATCAGATCCCGGACAGTGCCGGGATAGATCGCTATCGTCCCCGCCTGTAAAGAGCTTTCACTCGGCCATTCAGTTACCTGCAAATCGGGTTGCTCCATAGCCCAGGTTTCGACCGCCTGCTCCAGCGCACGCCAAACATTGTGCTCACGGTAGCGCTGTGAAGCTCTCAATTGACGCGGCCGCTCGCGGCCCTCGGGATAACTCCATAGCGCGTTCGCTCCATCGAACGCAGAGAGCAGCAAGGCATGAAGCGCTCGTAGAAGAGATTCGTCAAGCGCCAATTGGTCTATCTTGTTGGTGATGGTAATGAGCGCGTAGATAGCACGTCCGGGATAAACAGAAAGAGCTACCTCCGCATGTTGGCGGTCCGGATCGCCGGCAGGAGCGACCTGTTCAAGTGCCAAGGCATGTTGCAGTCCCCGCCGCGAGAAATCGAGGGCGCGATTCCAGTCGTCCTCCGTCGTAGGAGATTCACCCGTGTGGGCGCAGTGATCGCAAGAGTAAACCTTGTGAGTCGGACCGCCCAACTCCAGGTCCCACACAAAAAACTCGACGGATATGGCTTCACCGCACCTCGTACACGTGCTGCGATAGAGATCGAGGATGAACCGCTCCAGGCGCGTATCATCCTTGGGAATTGCAGCCAGGTGGGAGAGAGCCGCTTGCAGCTCTCCAAGCTCGAAAGGCTGAAGTGTATGCTGAAGGACGAAGCGTGTAACAGGGTTGTTCGCGGCAACTAGAACCGTACGCCCCGATTGGGCCGCCTCTAAAACCAAACGTGGTGAAGCGCCAAAGGGGTCCAATACGAGCCCCATGGGCAGACGATCATCGGCCAGGACTTGCTCGATGACGCCCTCCTCCAGAGGCGGCATGAACCGCTTGAGAGGTCCTTGATGACTGTCTGGGTATCCAACCGGTAAAGGTATATCCATCCTCTTGAGTATACGTCAACCCTGCTCTGCTTTGACCACCCTTTTTAAAGGAGCCGACGATCGACGCCCGGGCATAGATGGTATGATTCGCTCAAATGCTGCATCTTTTTCTGATTTCCACCCGGGCTCAAGTTCACAAGGACACACATGGGATTAAGCTATACCCATTGTCACCCGGAAAGACGTGGCCTAGACTCTAAACTGACGTACTGGTGAGATACTTGATGAAACTTCGCAAGATCCTTCCTTTTATAGCCATCACCTTGCTCGCCTCGGGATGCAGCACGCTCAATCCCTCCTCACCGGGAATCCCAGCGACGGTTTTGATAGGAGATCCGCCTCAAACCCAAGCTCCGTATTCTGCTCCAACAGTCTCGGCGCAGGTCTGCCCCATTCCCCCAGGTTCACCAGACTTGCCAAGCCTGAACGATCCACACACATGGGCCCCGGAAATTCTCACTTATCTCAACGCGGGTGGATTTGTTAGTTCGCTGCTCGATCACATCCAAGCCTCGAATTCCACCGAACCATCAGCCATAGCAGGTGAGATTCTCGACCTGAACGAAGACGGGCTTGAGGACCTTGCGCTCTTCCTAACACAAGCCCCTTCAGAACTAGGTTCATTACCTTCCGGCTCTCTGCTTATCTTCCTTTGCTCAGGTGAGACGTTCCGGGCTGCGTATGTAACTTCTCCCGCAAGCGAAGCTGGGCTGCCAAAGCTGCAAGCGGCGCGTGATTTCACCGGCGACGGACGTCCTGAGTTGCTCATCTTATGGGAATCATGCGGAGCCCACACATGTTTCGCCCAGGCTGAAATCCTAAAATGGACCGGGTCTGGATTTGTTAATCTATGGCAAGGACGCAGTGACGATTTACCCTCTCCGGACATCGAACTTCAAGGACCCCTTGCCGATGGCAGTACAGCAATTTCGATCACGGCGAGAGGAATCGGGTCTGTAGGCGCAGGACCCTACCGGGAAATCCGGCGCACCTGGACCTGGCATCCCGAATCAGGGCGCTTCGAACTCTCAGAAGAAGCGCTCGCAGATCCAAAATACCGGATTCACGTACTGCACGACGCCGATCAAGCTGCCCTGGAAGGCAATTACGAGACGGCAACAAAAGGGTATCTGCGGGTTATGGAGGTTGGAACCCTGGATGATTGGTCCTCCGGTGAGGACGGAAGAGCAGCACTCCGTGCTTATGCTGCTTTTCGCCAGATCGTCATCGATATTCGTAAGGGGAATACGGCGAACGCCGAAACTGGAATAGATTTCCTTCGAGCCGCCTATCCGCCCGAATCTCCTCACCACGCCTACGCTGGCTTGGCAGAAAGATTCTGGGAAACCTGCCAGATCGATGGGGATCTAAGAGAAGCATGTTTGGCCGCGCAAAGTTATGCCCTCAATAACCCTGAGGACATACTCGAACCGCTTTACTATGGCTACGCCAACCGCACATACCTCGCGGCTGACATCTGCCCGCTTGATAACGAATAGAAATTTACTATCTTAGAGAA
>JAUWFP010000004.1 GCA_030606845.1 Anaerolineales bacterium
GGCGGAACCTTTCGGTTGTATGCCGAAGTTGATGGCACAGGCGGAACGTGTGGATAAGCTGCACGCAATTTGCATGGTCTGTGGAGGAGCGGCATCACGTACTCAGCGGTTAATCAACGACGAACCCGCGCATTACGATGATCCAATTGTTGTGGTTGGCGCTAGCGAGATGTATGAGGCTCGCTGTCGTGAGCATCACGTGGTTCCAAGGGATTGAAGATGCTGCCGCATGAGGAGTTCCTAGAGGAAATTTTGATCCCCGCAGATGTACTTCAAGCGAGAATTGCAGAGCTTGGGGAGGAGATCAGCCGGGATTATAAGGGCAAGAGTGTTCTGCTCGTTTGCATCTTGCGCGGCGGAGTAATGTTCCTCACCGATTTGATGCGCACACTTACGATCCCACACGCCATCGACTTCATGGCTGTATCCTCTTACGGAAACGGAGCACGGCAATCGAGCGGGCAGGTTAGAATCACGCTTGATCTTCAGAGCTCAATCGAGGGCGAGGATGTTATCCTGGTAGAAGATATCATCGACAGCGGATATACAATCGCATCCGTGATCGAGTTGCTCAAAACACGTCAACCATCATCCGTGCGGGTATGTACACTGTTGGACAAGCATGAACGCAGAGAGGCGGAGGTCCCGATCCATTACTGCGGATTTAAAATCCCCAACAAGTTTGTCTTTGGCTACGGACTCGATCTTGATGAGTACTATCGGAATCTCCCCTTCATCGGTGTGGTAAAACCAGATAAGTATATCCCCCCGGATTAGGTTTCCTTTTTCGGATGACCCTGCAGAAATTCCTCACCCCCGCGCTTCTCGAGCTCTTGCCCTCACCAGTTGAAGGTCCGCAAGTATGGCTGGTGGGAGGTGCGGTTCGGGATCATTTTCTACAACGTCAATCCTTCGATCTTGATTTTGTTGTTGCTGGCGATGCTCTTCGCCTTGCCCGGCGGATTGCTGATGCGTTGGGTGGTAAATACTACGACCTTGATACGGAACGGGGCGCGGGGCGAGTATTGGCGCCTGGATCTAATGGAGAAGAGTGGGTCTTTGATTTCACACAAATGCGAGGCTCCAGCCTTCAAGATGATCTCTGGTATCGTGATTTTACGATCAACGCGCTGGCGTTTGACCCCCATAATCTCGATATTCTTATTGACCCAACGGGCGGGCTGAGAGATTTGAACGATTCAATTCTGAGGGCATGCAAATCTGAGGCAATTCAAAATGATCCCGTGCGTGCCTTGCGGGCCGTGCGCATCGCCTCGGAGCTTGAGTTCCGCATTGAAGCGAATACTATTCAGCAGGTCAAGACAGTTTGTCCATTGTTGGTTCATGTCTCGGTCGAGAGGCTGCGAGATGAGCTCTTTCGTATGCTTGATCATAAACAACCAGCACGATCGCTGCGATTGCTGGACCATCTGGGTCTCTTCGAAACGCTCTTCTCTGAGCTTTATGATCACCATGATGGAGAACTACAAGTCGGCGATAAACGTGAGTTCGCCCGGCAGGGGTTTACGGTAATCTCAACGCTCAGCGAATTATTCCAGATCTTAGCGCCCAGGCATGACCCTGACGATGCCGCAAACTTGACGCTGGGATTGATCGCCATTCGCCTTGGGCGCTTTCGCGAATCGTTGTCAGACTATCTTGATGAAGAGCTGAGCTCTGGGCGAACACAGCGGGCCTGGGTTCTCCTGGGGAGTCTTTTTTCGCCTAACGTTCATCGTGATCCTTCTGGCGATCACGATGGATCTTCTGCAGGGGCAGATCGCGGGAGAAAGAAGTTTGCAGCTTCAGCATGGTCTGTCCGCTATCACATGAGCCGCAAAGAAAAGGATTGGGTTGAACGTTTTCTTGTTGGCGATATCCCTAAATTGTCAGAGGATGCTGACGGGAACAATGATCTCCAAATCCATCGCTTCTATCAGCGAACAGGGGGCGCTGGCGTTGGGATTGTTTTAAGTAATCTGGCCAGCTTCCTGGCAGGAACGGATGGGGCGCCAGCTGAGGATGAATGGGAATGTCGTGTAAATGTTGCCCGTCAGTTGCTTGAGGTATATTTCAACCGACGAGATGAGATCATTGATGTGGACCCCCTGTTGAGTGGGGAAGAAATCATCTCAGAATTCAAACTCAAGTCAGGACCGGTGATAGGAGAACTTCTTCATCGCTTGATTGAGCTTCAGATTGCAGAAAAGCTCACTACACGAGATCAAGCCTTGAATGCGGTGACATCAATACTTGCAAACGGATCTAAGACAGGCGGTGATTTACCTTAGCATACCTGGAGTATTGCCTGCTCTGCGCATAGCCAATCTTGGCCATGGCTAATGACTGAAAATGGAAATTGCTTAGGTATCGATAGAATCGGGCAATTAACAGGGGCAATCATTCCTTGCGAGTGGATGGAAAGTGCCCTGCGACAAGCCTACGTTCTGGTGTTCATAATCTAATTCAAATCTAGTTAATCAAGGGAAGATCACGCTGAGTACGGGCTCATAGAAACAGCGACACCCCGTACTGTACGAGCACCCGTTAACCGGTAATTCAGGAACCGCATCTTTAGGATAGGTGCCCTCAATTTGCCGGCATGCGGGGCACGCATCATGGTTGACGATAAGGCGAACTTGGCTTACACGAGGGTTAGATTGCATATCACTAAGGGCTTTAGCGGTCGCAGAATGAAGGGAGAGGTCTGCTCCACACTGGATGCATTTACCTGCCGTATCGGGGGATTGTTTATTGCATTGTGTACAGGTTCGCACGTAATACCTCCTCTGATTGGGTCCACCTAGATTCTATTGAAGAGATCGTGTGTGTCAATACGCCCAATAACAGACTCGCGTTACTAATCTGGATTCACTCTTGAATAATTATTTGCAGAATTGTGAACCGTGATTATCGTTAACAGCAGGAACAACTGAATGTTTGTGATTTTTGTAGAGGGTATCTGATGTCGCGCTGGACGAGAACGATATTGCATTGCGATCTTGATGCATTTTTCTGTTCGGTTGAGAGCCTGCTCAACCCTGGTTTGGAAGGGAGGGCGTTCGTTGTCGGTGGTGCAGCGGATGGACGTGGGGTCGTCTCTTCGGCGTCATATGCTGCCCGCGAGTTCGGTATTCGTTCGGCAATGCCTACCGCGCAAGCTCTGCGAAAAGCCCCGGACCTGATCGTAATTTCGCCTCAACATGCACTATATAGCAAGCACTCTCAGGAGATCATGAGTTTCCTCCGCGATTCTGCGCCGGTTGTTGAGCAGCTGTCGATTGATGAAGCCTTTCTTGATGTTAGCGACGATCCACGTACCGGGCTTGAGGTAGCACAGTACTTACAGGGGGAGATTCTTGAGAATTTAAAACTTCCGACGTCTTGGGGTGTTGCCAGTAATAAATTGGCTGCCAAGATCGCAACGGAAGTTGGGAAACCGAGAGGGTTAATCGTAGTTCCTCCGGGACAGGAGGCTGTGTTTCTTGCACCCTTGCCGGTGAGAATGCTGTGGGGTGTGGGTCCGAAAACAGCGGAGCGCTTGGCTGCAAGAGACGTTCATACGATTGGGGACATGGCAGGCATGTCTTCGCACTCATTAATTGAATCCCTTGGCGACCTTGGTCTGGAACTTGCATCAAGAGCACGTGGGGAGGATGATCGCCCGGTTGTGGAGGGGCGAGATCCTAATTCAATGTCGGCAGAGAGGACCTTTAGCGCCGATATAGCTGATTGGCCCGAACTGCGGACAGTTATTCTTAGACTGAGTGAAACTGTTGGCCGAAGGCTGCGCAAAGCGAAGCTGGCAGGGTATACGATCAGGGTTAAGGTCCGTTGGCCGGATTTCACGACCATAACGAGGCAGGTTCGCCTGGAGCAGCCGACGGATAGAGAGCGGATTATTTTCGATGAATCCTGCAAGCTGTTTCAGGGATTATGGAAGAAAAATCAAGCAGTCAGGCTCTTGGGGGTGGGGGTTTCGGACTTGCATGAGCCTATACGTCAATTAGGATTGTTTGATCGGAAATGGGATCGCGATGAGAGATTACAACAAGCCGTAGACTCCATCCGCAACCAATATGGACCTGATTCTTTGAGACGGGCTGGTGGTCTACGAAAGCAAGCAGCACCGGAGAGTGATGAGCAGCCCGAGGAAGAATGTTAGGTAGAAGTTGCGGAAGTTGAAATGAGGCAAGCTGTTGAGAGCATTCAGGGAGACATATAAATGACCCTTTACGGGAAAGGTTACTTCATGTGGAAAATCCCTTGGTGTGATGAGGGTGATCCAGAGGCAATTGCGGCTACAGCTTCTGCTGCTGGTCTTTCGCACGTTCTGATTAAAGTGGCAGATGGGGCAACATGGCCTTATAACTTCGATTTTGATCGGAACGTCGACCTGATCCCTCCGGTGCGTGATGCACTAAAGAATGTAGGTGTAGAGGTATGGGGTTGGCACTACGTTCGGGGTGATGATCCGGTAAATGAAGCCCGCCTGGCAGTCGACAGGATGACTGCGCTCAACCTCGACGGGTATGTCATTGATGCCGAAGGGGAGTATCGCACTACGAGCAAGAGAGCTGCTGCCCGCCGGTTTATGAAAGAGATTCGCGCGGGGATGCCAAATCTTCCCATCGCGCTTAGTACCTATCGCTACCCGCGAATGCACATGGATTTACCCTTCCCGGAATTCCTTGAATATTGTGACTTTAGTATGCCCCAGGTTTATTTTGAGCAGAGCCATAATCCAGAGCAGCAGCTTGAACGCTGCGTCGAGCAGTACATGGCGTTAAAACCGGCAAGGCCCATCGTCCCTACACTACCCTCATATGCGTATAAAGGTTGGAGTCCAACAGCGGATGAAGTTACGCGCTTTCTGCATAAAGCGCGCGAGCTTGGACTCTCCGCTACAAACGCGTGGAGTTGGGATTTCGCGAGGCGCCCGAAGTATATGGACCTTTGGAATGCAATGGCTGATTTCGATTGGCCAGCAAGCACTCCTGTTGCAGATATGCCGGAGAGGTTGATCGGTCGAATGAATGATCACGATCCCATACTTGTTTCCGGCCTGTATGCGGATCGTGCCGCGCACGTTACTGGTGAACGCACAATCGTTGGTCGAGAACCGGTTCAGCAGTGGTACCAATCACTTTTTACGAACATTCTACCCAATGCGCACTTTGAGATTACTGGCAGATCCGGGGAAGGGCGAACGCGCCATTTCATGTGGAGAGCAACGAGCGAGCGAGGAGTTATCTTGGATGGAAATGATACGCTCGGTTTGATTGATGGCAGGATCCAATATCACTACACATATTTCACCGTAAACTGAACCCATTTACAATTTTGGCTCCAACGTTCGAGTATTCCGCAGAAACAAACCAGAACCAAGCCCAATCTGATTGTTTATAATCAATCGATCAGAATGGCGATCAGAAAAGCCCCGGATCTTCTTCGCCGGGGCTTTTGAACCATGATCGCTTGTGAGGGTTATTGCTCGGCGGGCAATATCTTGTAGGAAAGCTTGATTGGTACAATCTGCTTGAACATCGCTTGTGCAGGGCAGTATTTATTTTCTGACAGGTCAAGTGCACGCTGCACTGCGGTTTCTTCGACTTCATGCCCGTAAATTAAATACTTGATTTCAATTTGAGTGAAAACGCGAGGGTGTTCCTGCGCTTGTTGGCTGTGGATTTGGACTTCGAACGCGGTCACATTCTGCCGTTTCTTCTGCAATATCGAAATTACATCCATGGCGGTACAACCGGCGAGACCGATGGCGATCATTTCCATTGGGCGAAAACCATCGTTGTCACCACCGACTTGCGGGTTTGCACCGAGTGGGACTGAAAAACCCGTTTCCGCTTCTCCGATAAATGATAAGCGTTTGCTCCATGTGACCTTTGCATCCATTGTTTTTCTCCTTAGCTCATTGGCGCAGCAGAGGTGATATTGTACTCTCAAGAGCGCTTAGACAAGTTGCTCCGCTCCATGCGTAGCGAACGATTCCCTCTCGATCAATTACGACGGAGTAGGGTAGGGAAAAGGTATTAAGGGCGCGCATTGTGCTCTCGTCGGGATCTAGCCAGATCGGAAAAGTTAGATGGAATGTGTCCACGAATTGGATCACAGTTTCCGTTTCTTCCCCGACATTGACGCCCAGTAGGATAAATCCACCCTCAGCGTGAGCGCGGTAGTAAGTTTCCAGGTCGGGCATCTCTCTTCGGCATGGAGGACACCAGGTCGCCCATGTGTTTAATAGGATTACATCGCCCTTGTGATCGGCGAGCGAGACTGTTGATCCTGCAATATCCGTAAGTTGAATTACCGGAGCAGAGTAATCGACTTTCACTGGCTCCACGCAGTCTTGGAGTTTCTCGATCCCGGTATCACTTCGTACTTGATTAGACGCAATCACTGCAGTGAGAATTGCCATGGCAATAAAGATAAAGCCGGTTCCGAGAAGTAGTATGTGTATGGTTCGACGCAAGGATTAAATCCTTTTCTTGAAGGTCGCTTATCTGGGAACAAGACTAAAATGGGGTGAGAACATCTCAACTTTAATAATTGATGGAATATCGATGCCTCGGTCCTCGCTCAATGGATTTAGTGGTCCTCACCCGGAGGGGGGGAAGGTCCTATCAGTGGAAAACACCGCCTGAAACGTAATCGCAATTCGTACACACCAGATTTAAGCAGCCATCATAATCCAGATTAGCCTTACCGCAATTGGGGCAAGGTTCTCCGGCTCGAGGTTCTTGTGAAGGCGAGTGTTTTTTCGCTTTCAAGGTTATATCTGCTGGCTGCCTTTTGTGCCCTTTTTTATTGCGGGTCATCTTGTATCTCAAGCTTGGCTCTGAAAACAGATAAAAATCTCGTCAGCGGATCAGATCATCAAGGCTCAGCACTTTAAACAATCGCTCTCGAACTTCGCTAGGAATGTTGATATCTGCTTCTCGCTGCTGGTAAAGGTAGACTGTTTTCTTAAGTGTATCGACGAAGACTCTACAATTGGGGCAATCGACAAGGTGTTTCTCAAGCTCAGCGCAGGTTAATGGATCAATATTGTTATCCAGATAATCTGAGATCTGGCTGAGAAATTCTTGGCAGTGGTTATGTTCTGGCATTCGATGTTCGTTCCATTCTCTCTGAGAAGTAACTGGAAAGGATTTCACGAAGCTGCAGCCGGGCTCTGAGAAGGCGGGTTTTTATTGCCGCCTCTGAAATTTGGAGAACTTCCGCCGCCTCACGAGTCGAGAGTCCATGAA
This sequence comes from Anaerolineales bacterium, assembly GCA_030606845.1. GTDB lineage: Bacteria > Chloroflexota > Anaerolineae > Anaerolineales > E44-bin32 > E44-bin32. The sequence goes on from JAUWFP010000004.1 coordinate 7,266, forward strand.
GGTCACGCAGTACAAATGCTGCCCGGAGGGCAGGGGAGAGCGAATTAATGGCGATATCCAATGTGCCCTGTGCCTCTGCGCTCATGAGTTCAGCTTCCGGTAGGCAGCACCAATCCTTTAATTCGCGGGGGATCTCTGCGCCATCTTCGAGAAGTAAAGGTTCGTCGACGGGTACTGTATCCAACTCACGTTTGCGGAGCCGCATCAGCGCTTCATTCGCAGTAATTCGGTAAAGCCAGGTGCTTAGTTTCGAGCCACCCCTGAAGTTCTCGAGCCCTCGGTAGGCCTTTAGAAAGGCTTCTTGAAGGATATCTTCAGCCTCGAGAGGATCTCCCAACATACGCAGAGCAAGCTTGTACAGTTTTGGAGAGTACTCGTCTACCATCGCCGCGAACGCTTCACGGTCACCGGCTTTTAGTGCTTTAATTGAGATCGGTTCTCTCTCTTGCATTGGATGCAGAATCCGTTAAAAAGTTGCCTGATTAATATTGCCGGAATAAAGTATACACGAAGGCAAGGATCAATTGCTCTTCAAAACCGAGCGTGGATAGTTGCATGACCCAATGCAAATCGGATTTTTGCCTAAAGTAGAGAGTTCATCTGACCATGGCCCCATCACTTTCCACAGACCAATTGAATTTCAGCTTACAACCGCAAGCGGACACTTGGTCGATTCGCCCAATCTCCCAAGATCTGCGGATCTTGAATGCTTCGATGGCTCTGACTTGGAAAGAAGCAGGAAGGACGCATACAGCCCAACTAGAATTCTCCCGAGCGGAGGATGTCTCTAAGGAGCAAGCTGCGCACTTGTTGGGACCTGCAAACCACCTAACACTGCGAATTCCGATAAATTCTAAACTGGACGTGGATGTGGACTTCTCTCTGCTTCATTCATCTCCAACGATGCTGTGGCGACTCGAGATCAAGAATAAAGGAGCCACCGCTATCCAGCTAATTTCGGCAGACATGATGGCTGCGGGGATCGATGAGAGAACGAGTTTTTTTGATCGCATCAGACAGACTCGTGCGTATTTCAACGAAGAGAGAGGAGGCAGGCTAAGTGGTGTTCACTTCTCATCACCTGAGGTTGACTTAGCGTTCTATTCCAACGGGTGGCAGAGCTGGAGTTACGCTGGATTGGTGGGAGCAGACCAAACGATGCCTGGGACTCGACTAGGTCTGATCAGGCGCACGATGATAGACCCGCCGGGTGCTAGGTTTCCCAGGGGACGAGGTAGGGTTCGTTCTGACATGTTCGGAGTGCTTCTGGATCGCATCGGCCATACCGGAATTCTAGCGGGTTTTCTTTCTCAGAGTGCGGCATTCGGGACGGTAGCGTCTTATTTAGAGGGCACACAACCTTCGCTCTATTTACGAACTAACCTGGATGGTGTGCTCCTGGATCCTGGTAAAACCTTCATCACAGATTGGGCTTGCCTCGATTTCATCGACACGAAATCCAGTGACCCCCTGTCAACATATCTGAATTTGACAGCTGACGAGAACTCGGTTCGAGTCGCAAAACCATCTCCGTTGGGGTGGTGCTCCTGGTATTACTACTTTCAGGATGTACATCAGACCCATATTCACGATCATCTCAAATGGGCAAAAGAATACCAGAATGAAATCCCACTGGAGGTTATTCAAATCGATGACGGATATCAATCAGATATCGGTGATTGGCTGACAACGAATGAGCGCTTTCCCAGCGGTATGGCTCAGCTTGCTGGTGAGATAAAAGAAGCGGGTTATGTGGCGGGTTTATGGATTGCGCCTTTTATAGCCCTTCGCTCCGCACAAGTCGTGCGAAGAAATCCGGATTGGGTTCTTCGAAACCGATATGGCCTGCCAGCAAACACAGGTTGGGTTTGGGAAACTTTTGGTCGTGCACTTGACGTGACTCATCCAGGCGTACAAGAGGATATTACCAACGTGATCGATACTGCTGTAAACCATTGGGGTTATTCATATCTCAAGCTCGATTTCTTGTATGCTGCAGCGCTTGCTGGCAAACGATACAACCCGCGACTCACAGGTGCCCAAGCGCTTCGACAGATGTTGATGAAGATCAGGGAGGCGGCAGGTGACGAGAGTACTCTCGTCGGGTGTGGCTGTCCACTAGGTTCTGGCATTGGCATCTTCGATTCGATGCGCATTGGTCCAGACGTAGCACCTTCTTGGAAGCCAAGATATGCCTTCGTCAACGCTCTCATCCAGAACGAGATGGACCTTCCTTCAGTTCGCAATGCGCTTCATAACACGATCACACGTTCTCCGCTTCATCGCCGCTGGTGGATTAATGATCCAGATTGTTTGCTCCTAAGGAAAGACGAGACACATTTATCTGAAGCTGAGGTCCAGACCTTGGCGACAGTAGTAGCCCTCTCGTGTGGAGCAGCGATCGTCTCCGACGATTTGCTCGCACTGGATGCGGAGAGAAGAAGCTGGCTTGCTCGCTTATGCCCACCGTTACCTGGGAGAATGCGAGTCGTCGATCTCCTCGAGGAAGAGAGACCAAAGCTATTGCACATGGAGCTTGTGGGACCTAATGGAAAATGGTGGCTCATCGCGATCTTAAATTGGGAGTCCGTAGAGCAGCAATTCGGGATCCCGCTCGAAGAATTCGGACTTAATCCTTCACTCGATTATCATTGTGTAGATTTTTGGAATGCGCAGTACAAATCTGTTCACGATAGCGTTCTCGACTCAGGTCCCATCGCTGCCCATGGCGTAAAACTGTTTGCGTTGCGTGAAGCGCGAGCTGAGGCACTATGGGTCGGGGATACTTTACACATATCGCAAGGATTGTGTGTGAAGTCTTGGGATCATCGTGACCAAATACTCACAGTGATGATAGACTGTGAGCGGGAGGCTCAAGGTCAAGTTTGGCTTGCTTTGCCTGGTCCCCCGAAATCTTTGCGAGTTAAGGGGCGAGAATTGGAATATGAGGTAGTCAGTGCGAGTGTCTATTCAGTTTGCGTTGATGTCGATGGATCGGCAATCATGGAAATTGAACTGTCTTGAGGTCGGGAATGACGATTGATCAAACGATCCTGCTCATGACGATTATTTTCGTGTTGGGGGTATTTGTTGCTGTTTGGGTTGGTTGGGTGCAAATACAGGCTGCACGAAAATTACCCTATTATCTTCTACGCAAAGAGCGGACGCTCATCGGGTGGCGTTGGTTTGCACTTGCTGCTGTGTTTGTCGTTGCGGGCATCGTATCGGCGGTTCTTGGGCGCAGGGCGGTCTATGCAATATATCCCCCAACTCCCTCCGTCACCCCGACAGCAACGAAAACATCCACGCCTACAATTACGCCAACTCTAAAAAACACAAACACACCGACGATTACGCTCACATCCACGGTCACCCCGACAGCAACGCAGACACCCACGCCGTCGCTCCCGGAGGAGATCCGCATTCTCCTCTTGCGTGAGACACAGACTCCTCATCCCGATGCGGTCTTCAGTCCCATGCTGGTGGCCAGGCGGATCGATCGTCAAAATCGTCCGCTCGGAGCGTCTGATATTTTTACAAATCCAATCAGAAGGCTGTTCGGAACATTCAGTTACAACTATCTCGCGGACGGTTTGCGATGGACTGCAATCTGGTATGCAGAATCGGAATTGATCTGTTTGGAAACGCATGCCTGGGATGGGGGAACCGGTGGTTATGGATATACAGAGTGCGAATCGGGAGCCTGGTTTCCTGGAGAGTATGAGGTCCAGATCTTCTTAGGTGAAACATGGAGGGTCTCAACGCGGTTCAATATTGAAGGTGATCCTCCTACTCCGACCTTGACACCAAGCCCGACTAAGCAGCCGTGATACAGGGTTAATTACGCACACTTCAGTTTGCTTGTGAAGTGGGGATACACCGACGATCGAGTCTACGCTGACTCTATATGGCGCACCGGTGACTTGGTTTGGAATTTAAACCTCCCGCAGGATAGATAAACCTGCGGGAGGTTTGCGCACAGACGTCAAGGCGTATGCTGCGCCTGCGACCGGAAGCAAAGTAGGGACGCAGCAACTCTTACAGCGAGCGTATGAGATTTGTCAGCGCGGTGTACCCTTTTTCTATCGGTGAAATTTCAATATATTCATGAGGGGTATGTGCGCCGTCACCTCTCGTTAAGCCTATGCAAATAGCGGGATACCCCTTGCTTAAAGGGGCATTGGCGTCGGTTGATCCTACTTCCAAGCGACACTCACGGACCCCGGCTGATTTTAGAGCATTACATGCTGCTTTTATCAGTGGATGGTCGTCGGGAAGCGAGCCTCCCGGACGCTCCCCGATCATGGAAATTTTGACCTTGATCTCATCCCGATGGTAATCATGGCAAAGGTTTTTTATCGCTCGATCCAGAGTGTCCAGTTGGGCATCACCCTCGGAACGCAGGTCAAGCTCAAGACTGGCTTGATTGGCAATCGTATTGATGGAAGTTCCTCCTGCGATTACTCCCACATTGAGAGTCGTTCGCTGGTCAACGGGCAGGTCGGTATCGATGATTTCAGAACCTAGCTTGAAGATGGTGTGAATGGCAGAAGGTCGACCCGCATGTGCCCAAGAATGCCCTCCTTCTGTTTCGACAGTGATCCGGTAGCGTTTTACCCGAAGTCCTCTGTGATAGATGTTGCCAAGCGCCATTCCCTCCAAGACGATATAGGCTTGTGGCTTATCTTGAAAGCGGTTTACAACCTCTCGCATTCCACGAATATTACCTAGCCCCTCCTCACACACATTAGCAACCAGCCAGATGTCATGCTCGAGCTTCTCTGACGAGAGATCAAGTGCCAACTCAACCAGTGCCGCTAAGGCGAGGGAATTATCCCCAATTCCTGGGCCAAAGATCCGGTTCCCATCGCGGCGTGAATCTAAAGGTGTATCTTCTGGGAAGACCGTATCCAGATGAGCGGAGACAATTATTGGACGGTTGCCTGAACCGGGAATCAGACCGTAGAGATTTCCAACAGTGTCCAACTCAACGTTCTTAAGGTTGGAGTTCTCGAAAGCCTTCTTGAGAAAAACAGCACGTTTCGATTCATTGAAAGTAGGTGCAGGGATAGACTGAATCTCGATTGCTCGGGTGATGAGTCGTTCTACATCCATCTTATATTTCTCTCAGTCCTGATCGTAGCGCGGACAATCTCGCTTGTTTCAACCCGGGTGTAGCGCCCATAGCGTATAATGCACCGCTTCCTTCCACAACCAGTGATGATGAAACGCTGCCGCGGAGCGATGCTTCCACAGGGTCCTGCGTTTCATTTAGCCCGACGAGAAATCCGCCACAAAAAGCATCCCCGGCACCTGTCACGTCCCGGATCTTGCTCGGGTACGCTGGGATGAGACAACGACGTTTCGAATCGCGATCCCAAAGTGCCTGTCCTCGTTTCCCTTGTTTTATCACGACAAACCTTGGTCCCATTTCGCTGAAAGCCTCCGCAATTTCCCAGGTGTCCTTTTTATCCTGGTAAAAGAACTCACGCGCCTCGAGTTCGCTAGGAAGAAAGACATCGATGCCCTTTAGAAGGGACGGCAAATCCCGCTTGAAATCAGGGGTCATGTATCGGATTGAAGGGTCCAGGGTGATCCAACGGATGGCATCACCTTGGAAGCGTGGAGGGATGGTTACATGGGATAGATAATCCGCAGGCGCCAGATGAACGCCCTGGACGCCGTTTAACGATTGGGGGATGTCAGACGGTCGAATTGTTAGGGGGGTGAAACTTTCTCGATTCCCCTGGCCCTCAGTTGAAGATCGGTAATCCAGCAATTCCTTCGGAATGGGCTTATTGATCCGGCGGTAATGACGTGCTGGGTTAACGTCCACACGTTCTTCTGGTGAGATGTATGCGTAGAAAGTGACTGTCGAAAGTGGGTCGGCGAGGGCGCGAACGTTGCTTGTATCGATTCCCGCTTGTTCGATTCTCTCCAACTTTGCCCTATCAAAGTTGGAACCGATACGCCCGAGGATCCCAACAGAATCGGACCATATCCTGGCGCCAACCGCGGAGTAGATCGCGTTTCCCCCAAGAGCGCCTGAGATCGCCCGATTTGTATGGGTGATACAATAATCTTCCCGAATACCTCCAAGGAAAAGATACTTCGGAGAATCTCGTTTCATCGGTTTGATTATACACTCGTGGACAGGAGCGAGTCATGAAGGAATCACTCACGATCCAAATCGAAATGGCTGTGGGTTTCATCACCGAGTTCTGGAGAAAAGCATCCAATCATGCTTCGCATCTAGTGCTAGAAGGCGAAGCGGTGAGGAAGGTTATCCTTTTTGGGTCGGGGGATTCCCATCACGCTGCCCTCGGTCTGGAGATGATATTTAGAACCTTGGCGAAACGGCAAGTGCAGGTTGGTTCGTCGATGGTTGTCTCCCGCTATCTAGTTCCCGACCTTGGGGAGACGAGTCAGGAAACGCTTCTTGTAGGTTTTTCCTCCTCAGGGGAAGTTGCTCGTACTATTGAGGCGTTGGAAGTGGGCAATGAGATCGGGGCTCAAACACTGGCGATTACAAGCAATGTCGAAAGTACACTCGCTGAAACAGCGAATATTGTGCTTCCGGTTGAGCTCCCCGATTTTCCACCTGGTCCCGGCTTACTTAGTTACTTAGGTTCAATGCTCATGGGATATGCGCTTGCCGCAAGGTTATGCGATGACGACGCAGCGCAGCACTTATCAAAAGTGTTGGAGAACCTGCCTGTTATCCTTGAGCGGTGGATGCCAGGCCAACTCGAATCAGGCAGGCGCTTCGCTCACGAGGTTGAAGATGGAACCTGTGTGATGATCGGTGGGGGACCGGCTTTTGCCTCCGCATTGTTTGGTGCGGCAAAGGTCATCGAGGCTGCAGGAGAGAGGGCTTGGGCGCAGGAGTTGGAGGAGTGGACTCACCTGGAGTATTTCTGCGAACCCGCGGATATGACTACGTGGATACTGAAGGCAGATGGGCGATGTCGCTCGCGTGAAGAGGAAGTTATTAACGCGATGCAGACCATCGGTCGTAATCTTGCTGTCAGTTCGTGGGATGGTGGAGAGGATTGGCACCCTCTCCTTCGGGAGAGTTTGTCGCCCTTGGCTTTATGGGTTGCCCCAACGGCTTATGCTGCTGAGCGATCGAAACTTCTTGATGAAGTTCCTTTCAGAGGGTTCGGAGGAGGGCGCGACCCGAAAGAGGGAGGCGGCGTCAGTCGTATTCGAAGCAGTCAGAGGCAAGATCTTAAAACCGTTCTTCGCCAATCTGGTTAATCCGCGTTATTGAAAGTAAAAATAATTCTTTCTGTTCAGAACGAATTTCCCAGTTGCGGTCGAACCTAAAAATGGTAGAATGGAAATCCGGCAGCGCCATAAGGGGGCTGTCCAATGTTTGAGGGAGACTGGATCCCCTAATGCCAAAAGCAGATGTCCTGTTGATTGAGAGTGGTCGTGCAAACGCCCCTTCATTCGCCCCTGCCCTTGAACGTAAAGGTTACGAAGTTCAAGTACATCACAAAATTGAGCAAGCTGTATCCTCGGCGAAGAAAAAAACCCCAGATCTTCTTGTTCTTGATGCTGCGTCAATGAAAACTTCAGGCACGCGTATGTGCCGGAAGGCCAGAGCAGAACTCGATGGGGTCCCAATAATCCTCGTTTCACCCGAAGACACAAGGCCCGATCCCGGTAGCGGAGCAAATCTAACCTTAGTCCATCCTTTCACGCCACGTAAACTGCTGAACCGCGTTGAGCGGATGCTTCCCGGTGATGTTCAGTACACACTCGAAGCTGGACCTATTAAGCTGAATATCGCTAAAGGGCGCGTACGCTGCATGAAAAAGGAAACGCGCCTCACGCCCAAGCTGACGAAGCTGTTGGAAGTATTTCTACGGAATCCTGGCCGGCTTATGATGAGGAAGACGCTGATCAGAAAAGTCTGGCATACAGATTACACGGGGGATACGCGCACGCTCGATGTCCACATGAGCTGGCTGCGAAAGGCGATTGAAGCGAATCCAGCATGTCCAAAATATTTTAAAACCATTCGTGGGATGGGCTATCGGCTCGATCTACCTCAGGAAAAATAACGACAGCATGAATGACATTGACAATCGACGCCCGCACGGGCGTTTTTTTAATGCTTCTAATTTGTGTGAGTGCCCCCCTGGATGTTCAAGAAGGTTGATAAACGGGTGGCTATTGTTTGATTTGAACCTCGTATGTGAAAAGTCCATAACGACCCAGGGAATCAAACGCCCGGATGCGAAGTTCATAAACGCCTGCTGAGGAATACTGGTGCTGTAATTGGAGAGAGATGTCATCACTCCGCCAGGATCGGATCACTTGGGAATGACTTTGGAATATCTCGTTTTCGTGACTCCAATCCACCTCCCAGAGGACCAAGTCTTCCGGGAAATGAAGCTCAGTAGAATCTCTTGATCTGATTGTTTCGATTCTTACTTCAACTTGGTCTTCATTGGTTGTGATTTGCACCTCGAGGTCCAGTGTGGGTTCCTTCTGTGTATCAGCAGTCTTCCATAAGGTAAAGGGACCCACACCAGACGTCATTAGCAAACGACGATAGGTTGTAGTGAAGGCCGTTGGGGCGGGGTCGCAAGCAAGCCAGCGTCTCTTCAATCGAGCTGCTACGCTGACAGAAGTACCAGAGCCAGAGAAGAAATCCGCAACAATGTCACCGGGGTTGCTTGAAGCGAGGATAATTCGCTCCAGAAGCGCTTCCGGTTTCTGGGTGGGATACCCTGTGCGCTCCTTGTGAAGCCGGGCGACGACTGGAAAGTACCACCAATCCTCCGGAACCTTCCCGCGCTCAAGATCCGGCTGTTTCCCAAACCCTGCTCGTGGAGAGCTATTGAATGTCTTTATCGTCGATGGGTTGTAGGCTACTCGAACATCGTCGGCGTTGAAGGTGTACTCTTTTGATTTTGTGTATGTAAGGATAGTGTCGTGCTTACGATTGAACGCCGATCTTATGGGTGATGGTCCATGGTATACCCAGACGATCTCGTTGATTAATCGGTCTGGACCGAAGATTTCATCCATTAAAACCCGCGCGTAAGCGGATGCGTGCCAATCTAAATGCAGATACAACGTCCCCGACTCGGATAGCAAATTGTGCATCAATTGCAAGCGTGGAAACAGCATATCCAAATATGCTGCACCATCTGCCCAGTTGTCTTGAAATCCTTGAGTTGTTCGCCAAGATTTGGGGGCGCGAGAATCTTCGCCCTGTCCGATGCGGGCGCGATATGCTTTACCCGTTAGGAAAGGCGGATCGGCGTAGATTAGATCGATTTGACCCTCAAATTCATCCAACAGAGCCATCATTACGCTGGCATTCTCGCCGTGAATGATTCGACCCTGAACCGCAGTATTCGGTTGTATTGATTGGGGGAATGCCTCCGACCAAAGCTGGAGTTCAGCCGGTTCCAATTTCGCATTTGAGCTTCTATCCCACTCGAGCCTGGCGAATGGCTTGCGGTGAGAGGCACGGGTCATAATTGTCTGAGCCTACTTTCGTCCGAATCGTTTACAGGGTATCACCTCCGCGGTCGGCCGGGTGACATCCGCGAGCACTAATAAAAGCAGAGGGCATGTCCGCCAGCTCGTGTGGGCTGCCGAGCTCCCTTGATCGTCTCCCCCTATTCTTTCATCCGTTGATCGCCGCACCTATCAGCGTGAAAAGCTTCCAATCACATTGCATCCGGAGCTTCGATTCCTAACAGTTTGAGAGCGATGGCAATGGTTTCCTTCGCGGCGGCGGTGATGCGGAGGCGAGCATTTATTTTCTGCTCCGTATCAGCTTTGATCACGCGCACGGCGTGATAGAAATGATGGAAAGTCTTAGCGAGTTCGAAGGCGTATGTTGCTATGAGCAGCGGCTTGTAATCCTCCGCCGCTTTCTGAAGCAAAGTGGGAAATCGAGAGATGACGTCGATGAGTTCGATCTCTGTCGGGTCAAGTTCATAATCGAAGGATGCGCTTTTGGGAAGCCCTTCGACCTTTCGCAGAATACTGTTTGCTCTTACGTAAGCGTTTTGGATGTAGGGGGCAGATTGGCCATCGAAACTTAGGGCTTCGTCTAAGTTGAACACGATATCCTTATTGTTATCGACCGAGAGCATGCCGTAGATTAAAGCTCCTAGTCCGATCTGTCGTACGACCGTCTCGCGTTGATCACCGGCCAGGTTAGGATTTTTCTCTTCGATGATTGCACGGACCCGGCGTTCGGCCTCCGCAAGGACATCCATGAAGAGGATCACATTACCCTTGCGGGCTGACATGGCGCCTTCTGGTAAGGTCACGAAGCCATATGCGAGATGGAAGCATTTCTCGGCTTGAGGGAAGCCCCATAACTCGAGGATTTTGAAAACTTGTTGAAAATGCAGACTCTGGCGGACATCGACTACATAGACCGACCGATCAACGTGATAGTTCTCGAATTTATCCTTGGCAAGCGCCAGATCTTTAGTGCTGTAGAGCGTCGTCCCGTCGCTGCGCAGGATGACTGCGGTGCGGTACTTCTCCTTTTTCAGATGGAGCTTCTCGTCAATTTTCACAATGACGGGACCGTCCGGGCGCTCATCTTCAGCAATCCCCAGTTGGATCAACTCCTCGGCGATTTGCTTTGCCGGTTCATCCACTTCACTCTCGAAGAAGAAGACATCGATGTTGATATCCAATATCTTCAAGATGTCTGCGAGTTCGTCCAGGCTCCACTGCCGGGTTTTATGCCAGAGCTCACGCACATGAGGATCGCCCTCGTCCCACTTTTTATACAGCGTCCGTCGCTCCGTGTCGTTTTGCAGCTTTTTTTGTTTCTCGCCTTCGCTTTCATCGTCTTTAGGTGTTACAAGGGTCGTCGCCTCGGAATAGATATTTCCCAGCCACTGTCCACGTTCATGAACCCCCTCGGGTTCTTGGCCTTGGTAGAATTTCTCATACGCCCAAACGCAAGTGATCACGCCCAATCCGATGTCGCCCGGATAGGAGGCTCGGATTGTGTCGAAGCCGGCGAATTCCACCAGCCTGGCGAGGGTTTCGCCGAGGATGGCATTGCGGGCGTGCCCAATGTGGAAAGAGTGGTGGGTGTTCGGCTGAGCAAATTCCACCATCACTCGCTCATCTTTTTTTGCACCCCGTCCGAAATCCTGCACTGCGTTAAGAACGCTGTCGGTCACTCTTTGCGCGTAAACCGAAGTGTTGATATGGAGATTCAGGTATCCTTTGACCGCTTCCGCACGGTCGAACCCTTCAATATTTTGCAAATCATCGAGAAGTAGGTTTGCTATCTCGTGAGCTCGTTGGGGGACCTTGATATTTTGATCTGCTTTTGCTTCCATTGCGGCTAGTTTAAAACACACGGCGGTTCCATAACCCCAATCACCCTCGAAAGGTGTTGGCACCCAATCGATTGTTTCAGGCTCAGGCAGGTTCAAGCGCTTTAGACCTTTGTGAACTGCCTCAGTCGCTTGGTGAAGCTCTTGTGTAAACATAACGCTCCCATTCGTCCGCTGCGATTATAGCATGCGGGATGGTTAGGCTGATGAATGCAAAACGACGCATTGGAATATGCGTCGTTTTAGGTATGCAAGAATGCACGCGGATTTATTTATTTGCTCATTTCCAGCGTGGATAACTTCTTCAATAAACGGCTCTTGCGACGAGCAGCGTTTCGCTTATGAATGACGCCCTTGGATGCTGCTCGATCCAGTTCTGAGATTGCTGTGTTTACAGCTGCAATCGAAGCCTCTGAATCCTTAGAATCAATCGCTAATCGTGCCTGCTTAACAGTTGAGCGCGCACGTGTTAGCCAAACGCGGTTCCGCATTCTGCGTTTTTCATTCTGTCGTACCCGTTTCTTGGCGGAAGCTGTGTTTGCCAATTCAACCTCCCGAGATGCTTCCTATTTTTAACTCATCAGATTTTACCGGACCGGATGGATTCTGTCCAGTTGTGTCTGAATCGTGATGAATCGAAGATGGGTGTCGAATCGATCGTAAGCAGTGGTTGAGATAGCAGCTAAGCGGAGGGTGTTGCCGTTTCGATAGCTCCATCAGGCGTGGCAGTAGGCGAAGGTGTGGGGCTCACCGTGGGCGTACGTGTGGGACCAACCCCCGTGAGCTCGTTGTAGTGCTGCTCAGCCAGGGCACGTGTGTATGGGACAACGTGCTCAAATCCCAGGATGTAGCCCCACTGAATGATGGCATCACCACGATTGTCGGGGTTAATCTCAAAGATGAGACCACGGAGCGCGTAACACTCTGCGATCTTCCGTTCCCGTAAAAATTGATCGGCGATACCATTTGCATATGAGTGGGCTGGTTCAATGTAATCGGTCAGTGCCCCGCTATACTGGCCATCGAGGTAGAGGGCATTCGCAGTGGCGATCCACAGGTCGAAAGTTGGGGACGAAAAACGTCGAGCCGCGTTCAGATCCTCTATGGCAGCATCATACATGCCGCGCTCTGTGTGCAGGATCCCACGCGCGAGGTAGGCGGGTGCGTTGCGTTCATTAAGCTCTATAGCGATATTTAATGCCTGCAGAGCTTCTTCCTGCTGCCCCGCGCCGAGGAAGGCCCGACCGAGGACTGCCCAACCGACAGGGTCGTCTGATCTGTAGGCAGTATATGTTTGGAGTGGCCATATAGCTCGCGGGAAGTATGATTTATCTAATGTCTCTATCCCCATGGCGACATAAGCATTTCCGACAGCCAGGTATCCATCGAGAAGGGTGGGATCATCTGCGCTGCCCTCTAGTGCGGATCCGAGGGCATTCTCATATTTTTCCAAGATAAGTTGAGCATTGCTGAGGTAAATTAGCATTTGTGGAGATCGCGCCCCGATGGACAGGGCATCCTCCATTACTGTTTCCATGCGCTGCCAGAATGTCTTCTGCTCGTAGAATGCAGCCAACTCCTCGTACGCCTCAACAAACAGTGGATCACTCCCTATTGCGCGGTCGAAGTCTTTTTCAGCGATTTCTTCTAGATTGCGTCCTAGAAGTACCCGACCCCTGCCGAGGTAAACTGCGGCGTAATCCAGGTCTAACTGCACTGCTTGGTCATAGAAATTAATAGCCTCGGCAACATTCCCATTTAATCGGTGGGCTTCCGCTTTAAAATACAGCGCTTCCACGAGTTCGGGATCATAGTTTAACGCCTGATCCAGGAAGAAGATCGCTTGTTCGTAGTCGCCATCTTCAATTGCCCTTACGCCAGCCGTATAGGATTCATTGCTGGGGTGTGGAGTGAAGCCAGCAATTGGTGTTGGTGTCCTCGTTTCAGCGACTAATAGAGCCAAAGGAGTGGCTACGAAGTCAGTAGGGATAGGGGTGCGGATTATGCGAGTTGCCGCGGGAATCGGCGTCGCTGTTGGGGTGCCTGGCAGTGGAGTATCCGTTGCCGTTGGGCTGGGAGGCGGAAGCGTCGAAGCCATGCCGAGGAATCTCGGAGCGAACATTGGTTCGAGTATGTACACCACTCCGCTGACCGCAGCGATAGCCATGCCGGAGAGCAAAACGATTCCCAAAACCTGGATAAATGATCTGCGTCTCTTCGGTTTGAATGGGCTAGCGGCAGGTTTTTTCTGAGCGGATTGCACGACCGGCTTTTCTTCTGGTGTTGGCTTGATCTCTGTGGGAGTGATCTCGCGTCGAGGCAGTTTCAGCGCTCGTGAAAGATCGGATGAGGAGGGCGAACGTGCTCCAAATAAGACAAGCCCACGCATGGCGGCGCGGTTGGTCGGGTCGATTTTCAGTGCGGATTCAAGACAGTACACACGCTCGTGCGGCGAATCTACAACCGCACTCATCCAGACCCAGTTTTCCGCATTCTGGGAATCGGCGCGCAATAATCGAGATAGCAGCTCACGTGCATGCCGCCGGTCGCCCAAGCGTACCGCGGCGATTGCTTCAGTCAGTGTTTTTGATGTTTCAGCAACCACTTCGTTCCCCTCCGTACTGCATTACTGCTTTGGAAAGTCTAGCATAGCGGTATATTCCAGGATACCCCCCATTGGTATAATCAAGAGATCATGGGCAAAAATCATTTGCACCTCTCTGGGGTTCTCTTGTTCTTCATGCTGGCTGCTTGTTCCAGCGTAGAAGTAGAGAATACTCCTTTAGCGACCACAACCCTGCGGCCAGTTTCCTCATACACGCCGACATCAAAACCGGCGAGCTTGCTCACCCCGATTGGCACGCCGATTCCTGCTGGGCCGACGCCAACTCCATTTGTCCACATTATTCAACAAGGTGAGACACTCCTGGAAATTGCCTTTCGGTATGGTGTTCAATTTAATGACATCGTTCTGGTAAATCCTCAGATCGACCCCAACCTGCTTCGTGTCGGCGAGGAGATCAGGATTCCAGGTTCTGATGGTGAGCCGGTCGATGTTTTGCTTCCCACTCCGACACCTGTCCCTGCCGATATAAAGACTTTGGATTGCTTCGAGAGTCCATCGTTGGCGTTTATTTGTATGGCCTCCATTACAAACAACGAAGAATTTATGGTTGCCGGTGTTTCGGCGCATATCACTTTGCACGATCGGGATGGGCAGATTTTAGACAATCAAATCGTATATGCACCGATTAACCAAATACCAACCGGGCAGGAAATCCCTTTGATTGCAATATTCGACCGTAAGCCATCAGGATATTCTGGTTTTTATGTCGATCTACTCTCTGCAGTGCAAGTTGCAGACCTAATAGATGAGTTGCCGGAGATCGAAGTGCTTGATACAAGAACAATTTATAAGGCAGAAAAGAGATTGGTAGAAGTCAGCGGAATGCTCTCAATCGCGGCTCATGAAGGGGATGAATTTCTTGTACGGGTTGTGGGAGTGGTTTTTGATGTAAAAGGGGAGCCTATTGGAATGAATGTTTGGGAAGAGCGGATCGATAGCGCCAATAACGAGGACATTGAATATCGATTTTCCGTTTTTAGCCTTGGACCTGAAATTGCGGGTATAAGCATCTACCCAGAAGTTATGCTGAAGTGAAGCTCTTCTCGAAGAGTTATCTCCCGAAATATATCATCATTTGGCTTGGCGGCGACCAGCCTCGCCTATAGAATCTCTTTCAAAATGACTTCGATTAAACTCATCCATCCTGAAGAACGACAAAAGCTTCGGAATCTCGTGGATATCCATTCCACTTCCGATGCGATGGCGGCATACTATGGGTTAGAACACCCAGACGAACGCGTTTCAATTTTTGGTTATTATCCCAACGGCAAAGTACTGAGCGGTTTCATGGCAGTTGCGAGTACGGGGTTGGATCTTTTCAGACCTGTACTAATACCCTTTACGGCGACAGAAGAAGCGATTAGAAAACTGATAGCCGGAGCGCTCGATCCCGGTCGACCCTATTTGATTTATTTGCCAATTGAGCAAAGCGAAGCATTACTCGACATCGCCGATCTTGAGCCGATTGCGGTGATGAATTTATTGAGGCTCGATTCAAAAAGATTTCAACCGGTATTAAATATCTTAGTACAGAAAAGTGAGGGATTGGGTGGTTCTCACCGCTTTGAGATTCAATCTCGGGGAGAAGGGCACGCTGCCTCGGGGATTAATTGGATAAGTTCTCAATCCGCAGAGATATATGTTGAGTCAGATTCATCGGGATACCGTCGGGGTTTCACAAAATCGGTACTGGCAGCATTAATCCAGGATCTCCTTAAAGAGAAGGTTAGAATACTGTTCCGTGTGGCGGATGATGATTATTCTGCTTTTGAAGATGCCTTCGATCTTGGGTTTTCTCCGACGAATGTGCGCACCCTTTTCGCTCAGATCCGCCTTAAGCACGACGCGTCAAGCGTGAAAGTGAAGGAAATGGAATGATTCAAGCACGCTATCATTTCCCACAGGCTTTTTTATGGGGAACGGCGACTTCATCTCACCAAGTTGAGGGCGATAACCGTGATAATGATTGGTGGGATTGGGAGCAGGAAGCGGATCGAATCTTGCACGGCCATAAGTCTGGGAAAGCATGTGATTGGTGGGCAGGCCGCTGGGCAGAGGATTTCGATCGAGCAGCTGAATCCTTTCAAAACGCACATAGGATGTCGATTGAGTGGAGTCGCGTAGAACCCAGCCCTGCAGTCTGGGACGAAGCCGCAATTGAACGCTACCGCGAAATACTCCTGGGAGCGGTAGAGCGAGGGCTCACGCCGATGGTAACACTGCATCATTTTACGAACCCAAGCTGGGTAGCTGAACGAGGGGGCTGGCTTAATCCAGAGATCGACAAGCTCTTCAAACGCTATGTGGAGAAAGTCGTCGCAGCGCTGAAGGATATCGTGAAGATATGGATCACCATCAATGAGCCAAATGTCTATGCATACTCGGCTTTTGTTGACGGGATCTTTCCCCCCGGGGGGCGTGATCTCAGAACCCTTCCAACGGTGATTCGGCACCTTATTCGAGCACATGCTGCTGCTTACCATGCGATCCATCGACTTCAACCATCCGCATCTGTTGGGCTTGCCCATCATTATCGGGGTTTCGAGCCTGTGGAAGGAATCTTGCCGTTCAACCGAATGATTGCGAAATTTCGAAGCCGTGGGTTTAACGATATCTTCCCTCGAGCGGTCACGGATGGGAAAATTCGGTTCCTGCAGATGCGAGAAAGCATTCCTGAGGCTCGGGGAACCCAAGATTTTCTCGGTTTGAACTACTACACTAAGGAGCAGGTTTCTATCCAGTTATCAAAACCATCGGCGATCTTCCAAGCAGGTGGGTTCGCCGGGGATGCTGACCTCAGCCCGACGGGTTTTATCGCCAACAAACCGGATGGATTCTGGGATGCACTTCGGTGGGCTCATGGTTATGGAAAGCCGATCTACGTCCTGGAGAATGGCATTGAGGACAGTGAGGATGTCATCAGGCCACGCTATCTCGCCAGCCATCTCCAGAAGTTATGGCATGGTGTGAATTTCAACTGGCGCGTGAAAGGTTACTTCCATTGGACTCTGGTCGATAATTTTGAATGGGAGCGGGGTTGGACTCAGCGATTTGGGCTCTGGGCACTCGACCCCAGGACACAAGAACGGACAAAACGACCGAGCGCTGATTTCTTTGCTGAGGTTTGCAAGGACAACGCGCTATCTTCTGATCTGGTTCGGAGATTCGCACCAGAGATCCAGGATCAATTATTCCCGCCGCGCGGACCAGCGGAACTGGTAGAGCGAAAAAAGTAATGGAAGCGATATGTCTGTAAGAGATAAGATTCGAGTGTGGGCTATAATGGGGCTCACCGCTATGCTACTGGCAACCACAGGGCTGGGCGCGGCGAGCGCTGATCCCTCTCCACCACAAGAGGAGCGGCCCTTCATCATGCCGTTTGCAGGGCAGCCTGGACCCGATACCTGGTTTTTTCTGCAAGCATATGGAAATACGACATTCGCCTATCGCTTCCGGAACAATGTTTATTATGGGGGCCAAGGGCTCCATTTTGGTGTCGACCTGGCAGCTCCCTGCGGTACGCCGGTGAGGGCAATT
>JAUWFP010000067.1 GCA_030606845.1 Anaerolineales bacterium
GCGATCTGTCGATGATCTGGTCGCGCTCGGGGCCAACCGAGATGAGATGAACACTTAACCCGGTGAGGGTTTCAACCCGCTCAATGTAGGATCGCGCCGCAGAGGGAAGATCGTTCCATGATCTGATCTGGGTGAGGTCATTTTCCCAACCAGGGAGGGGTTCCAAAACTGGCTTGAATGGGGAGAGATCCGCTGGCCCCTGAGGTAGGTCCTTGAATTGTTGCTCCCCTCTTTGGTAGGACACACAGATTTTTAACGGGTCAATATTGGAGAGTATGTCGAGTTTGGTGACCGCAATTTCCGTGAAGCCGTTGATGCGAGCGGTGTAGCGGAGCAGTACAGCGTCCAGCCATCCACAGCGCCGGGGGCGCCCCGTCGTCGTTCCAAACTCATCCCAGGGGTGTTCGCCGGTGCCCCGCAATCGTGCAGCTGCATCACCTGACGCCTCTGTCGGAAATGGACCTTCGCCAACGCGGGTCTGAAACGATTTCGTGATGCCGATGATCCGGCGGATATGTTGCGGACCGATTCCGAGGCCGAGCAGCGCCCCGGGGGCGGTGGGGTGAGAACTGGTCACGAAAGGATACGTCCCGTGATCCAGGTCGAGCAGCGTGCCCTGAGCTCCCTCCGCGAGCACGGTTCCGTGGTGATTAAGCTTGTCATGCACAAGAGCGCCCACATCGGCAATGTAAGGCCGGAGTCGATTTGCATAGGCAAGGAATTCATTCTGAATCGGCTCCTTGTCGAGAGGCTCTGTGTTATATACATGCTCTAGCAATCTATTGGCATGATCCAGAATCCTATCGAGTTTCTGATGCAATAAATCCTCGTTGAGTAGATCTTCGGCACGTAAACCGATCCGCGTAGCTTTGTCTGCGTACGTTGGCCCGATGCCGCGGCGGGTTGTGCCCAGCAGCCCCTGCCCCTTCTCGCTTTCCTCGGCGCCGTCAAGAGCTGTATGCGCAGGTGTGATCAGGTGGGCTGCATAAGAGAGTTTTAACCGCTGGGGGGAGACGTCGATGCCGAGTTGGGTGAGATGGTCAACCTCTTTGAGAAGAATCTGAGGGTTCACAACCATTCCAGCTCCCATTACACAAATCGTATGGGGTTGGATGATTCCCGAGGGGATCAGATGGAGTTTGAAGAGTTGATCGGCAACTGTAACGGAATGTCCGGCGTTGTCCCCGCCATTAAAGCGGGCGACGATATCCGCATCTCCGGCGAGTAAGTCGATAATTCGACCCTTGCCCTCATCCCCCCATTGCGATCCGATAACGATATCAAGCGGCATTCCCCACCTCGGAGGCAGTATAGCATGGCGTCGATAGCGACGCAGGGCTCGCCGGCGTTACCTTCCAAGTGGTTGGATTGCAAATCTCGATCGCTATTGTTCGTTGACCCCCGAACGGGCTATAATCGAAGTATAGGGTCTATTACGTGATAACACGACGGTTAAAATACATCCTTCTCTTTGCGAGTATCTTGGCGTGCTTCCTTTGGATAGCTTATCCAAGGGCAGCGGTTCGCGCCGAGGTCAGTCCCAAACCTGTTCTCCAACCAACACCTTTTCTCACCCCCACTCCGCGCCAGGATGGCAAGATCATTTATATTGTCCATGAGGGAGACTCGCTCTGGCGCATAGCCGCCATTGCCAGCATCACACTTGAAGAACTCATGGCGATGAATGGTATACAACCGGGAGATTACATAACGCAAGGGATGGAACTCGAATTGGGCGTAGGAGGACCGGCGCTTGCGACTGCTGCGCCCGGCGACGCCCAGGCGACACCAACACAGGAACTCTTGACGCCGACGCCGGTCGTTGGAACCGCCGAAATTTGCATACTGCTCTTCATGGATGAGAACGGCAATGGGCGGCTTGAAGAGGGGGAATTGCCCCTCGCGGGTGGACAGATTAGCGTTGTTGATGTCAATGGTGTCGTGGCCGGCGAAGTCACAACAGAGGAATTAATCGAAGATGATCCAGTCGGCCATTGTTTCCCGGAATTAACGAACGGTGATTACAATGTCAGTGCAGCGGTACCTCCAGAGTACAACCCTACGACGGGTTTGAATGTGCCTGTAACTCTAAAACCAGGAGATATCAAGTATCTCCAATTTGGTGCGCAACCAAGCTCCTCAATTGGTGGCTCGTTCAACACTGATGACGGGGGTCGATCGACAATCTTGGGCTTTATTGGTGTGCTCTTGCTCCTCTCTGCAGGAGGGTTGGGATATTACGCCTCACGCATGTCCCGCCGAACACCGCGGTCCTTGCGATAAAGCACCTAGAAACAAAATCCAAAGCCATAAGTGAAAGCGAGTGCCCAGATGTCTGTCTGTTATTTGAATGTGTCGGGGTCTAATCTGAATTTCGCAACTCGGCAAATGGTGATTAAATAGGGCATAATTATCCTTTGAATAGTTCTCTGACGCGCGAATAGCGTTATAGGAGCGGCAGGGCAGCGGTGAGAATAGTCGGCGAGGCACTTAATGTTCCAGAAGCGAAATAGGCGATCACTCAAACAAGCCCTTGATCGCGCGGGTGATTCCGATCTACGTGGCCTTGAAGCAGATGTAGCCGAGAGGCAGGAGAGAGTTGCTCAACTTCAGTTCGAACTCTCCGACATGCAAGCGGATTTAGAGCGTTTCGAACGTGTGTATGAGGCCCAGGTAGGATCATTCCAACTGCGGTTGATTTCGTTAGAAGCGGAAGTTGAACAAGCTCGCCTGCGTGCCGCACATCGGGCGCAGTGGGGAGATGGTGCGGACTCCCCCGATTTTAAAGTCGATGTCGCTGAGCAATTTCGCCGGACCTGGGCGCCGCGCGAGAAGCCGTCAGAACCCCAACCGCCAGCGCCAGTGTCCGATGAGACGAAGGCGGAACTTAAGCAGCTTTTCCGCACCCTCGCCAAACGCTTCCATCCGGATTTGGTCACCGACCTTGAAGAAAAACGCCGGCGGGAGAAGGTGATGGCGCAGGTCAATGATGCATATGCTGCGCAAAACCTATCGGCAATGAAAAAGCTGGCACAGAAGCCAGATCGCCCTGAAGCACCCGCGGACAAGACGCGCGAGCAAATCATGGTGGATCTAAAGGCCGAGATCGTTCGTCTCGATCGCGTAATCCTGGCTTTAGATAGACAACTGCAGGATTTAATCAACTCTCATACCGTTCGATTGATGCTCGAGGTCAGCATCGCCGAGAGGAACGGGAGCAATCTGTTAGCGGAAATGGCAGCGGACATACGGGCAGATATCGCTAGGCTTGAGGTTGAGCTTGCGTCGCTCGTGTAGGATTTGAAAGCAAAAAATCACAAAATCAAATCAACTGGTTTAAATAGAAGAGGCTGTCCTAAAAGTAACATCTAGGCAGCCCCTTGTCGTATCTCCCAATTTTTCAGTTTTGGGTCAGCGCGGCAACCGCTTTATGCCGTTGAAGATCTCATGATCCGAGATTCATTTAAGCCCAAGTTCTTTATAGATGCTGGCGACATCGGCGTTTTCAGCGATCAGGTTTAAGAAAGTCTCCATTTTCTCCGGTTGTCCCAGGCGAGTCTTCCCTATGGACCGCTCAATGATTTCGATCGTCTCCATGGTGTTTTCTTTAACCAACAGAATGGGGACACCGAGACTCTCTGCCTGTTGGATGATCAGCGGGCTGGGCCGTAGATTGCCGGTAAGAATGAGGACGACGGTTGATGTTTCAAGCGCAGCGAGTTGAATATCCGTCCGGTCTCCGCCGGTGATGACGGCTTTGTTCTTGTAGCGGCGGAAGCGGGAGAGCGCAGCATCGGCCGTCATCGCGCCGACAGTGATCGTCTCTGCTAAGGCATCCGGATCCAACCCCTCCGTCAAGACTTCGGCGGTGAGTAAATTTACGAGTTCTCCAACACTGAGTGCGGAGAGCCGGGGTACAACCGGCAGGACTCCAATAACGGAGATGCCCTTCGCCTGGAAATAGGGGAGAGCATATTCATCGACAAAAGAGCGATTGCTCTCAGGAACCTGGTTTATCAGCACGCCTAGAAGCTGCTCGCCAAGGCGAAAACGGGCGGCGAGGACGTCGTCGATGAGGTGCATGTCACCCCTAAAAGGAACGATTACCAACGCCGGTGCGCCGAGGTCTTCCGCGACGGATAAGTTTGAAAGTCCCATGGCATAGCCCTCGCGTAGACTGGCGCCGCCCTCGAGAAGCAAGACATCTTTCCCTTCCCCCGCAGTTTTTACAGCTTCGTGGATATCGCCCACGAGATCATGCTCGCCGAGGTCCTTGAGGCGCTCTCGCAGCGTCGATGCAGTGATAATGATAGTCGAAGCCTTTAATGGATCGCCGTCTAAACCCAATGAGCTGTGCACGAAGACGGCATCTTCGTCTGCCAATTTGCCGTCGGGGGTGCGCCAAGGCTGAGTGCTCACCGGCTTCATGTACCCCACCTTGTATCCATCAGATTGCATCATTTGTCCAAGAGCGAGACAGACGGCAGTTTTGCCAGAGTGCGGTTCGACGGAAGTGATATACAAACATTTCATTTGAAACTCCCTGGGGTGTCCAGTTGCTCGGGGGAAGATTTGCTTTCAGTCTTAAGCAGGATCAGGCGCATATCGAGCGCAACCCCTCCGCGGCCTTCTTCATACACAATAAAGGGGTTGATATCGAGTTCGACGATCTCTGGGAAGTCCAGGACGAGTTGGCCAATCCGGAGCAGTGCTTCGATTAAAGTCTCCTTATCAACAGGCGGCTCGCCGCGGACGCCGTCGAGCAGGGCTTTAGCGCGAATCTCGGTGAGCATCTGCGCAGCTTCATCGCGCGAGAAGGGTGCGATTCGGAAGGAAGCGTCCTTAAGCGCCTCTACATAGATACCACCAAGACCGAATGTAACCAGAGGGCCGAATTGGGGGTCGCGATTCATGCCGATGAGGATTTCTAATCCGGAGGGCACCATCTTTTGAACCTGGCACCCCCATAGATGTGCTTCCGGGAGGTAGCGCTGCGACCGATAAGTGATCAAGTCGAAAGCGTCGCGCACATCTGTTGCATTCTGAAGGCCGACTTTTACGCCGCCTACGTCGGTTTTATGCAGAATATCAGGCGAGGCGATTTTCAAAACGACGGGATAGCCCATATCCGCGGCGATATCGACCGCCTTTTCTGCTGTTTCTGCAATCTCAGAAGGGGGC
The DNA here is from genome assembly GCA_030606845.1 of Anaerolineales bacterium. Classification (GTDB taxonomy): domain Bacteria; phylum Chloroflexota; class Anaerolineae; order Anaerolineales; family E44-bin32; genus E44-bin32. Next base: position 5,182 of record JAUWFP010000067.1, read on the forward strand.
GCTTGAAGCCCATAGGCAGTGAGGATCGACTTCGCTTCCGCATCTCCGATTGAAAGCCTGCCCTCATCGAGGACACGGTCTATTGTCTCACGCACAGCCTTCTGATCGACATCGAAACTCTCGAAACTGGGCAAAGGTCTTGCGCGGTATTCCCGATAATGACTCATCGCCTGGAGCACCATCGCCGCGCGCTCTGGAAAAGCGAAGTTGGGAACGTTGTGTTTTGCCATATATTCAATACCGGCCTCGACTCGAGCTTCACCCATGAAAGAAGCCAAGATGGGGATGTCGACTTTCTCGCTGATTTCGGCGATTACCTCGGCGGTTTCTACGATCTCGGTCATGGCTTGCGGCGTAAGGATGACGAGTATGCCGTCGACTGAGGGGCTCTCAATGATCTGCTCAAGCGCAAAGCGGTAGCGGTCGGCACGCGCATCACCAAGAACGTCAATGGGGTTGGCCGCGCTGGCAGCGTCGGGCAGAAATTGTTCGAGCGCCTTTATGCACTCTGGTTTAAACCTTGCGAGTTTTAATCCCGCTCGTTCCAGCGCGTCCGTTGCCAGGATGCCAGGACCGCCTGCGTTGGTCACGATCGCAATATGATCGCCTTGAAGGGGACTGAGATAGCCAAATGCCCGGGCCATGTCGAATAAGTCTTGCAGGGAATGAGCCCGAAGGACGCCCGACTGTCGGAATGCGGCTTCGTATGCTTGTTCAGACCCAGCCAGCGAGCCCGTGTGAGAACTCACGGCGCGGGAGCCGGCTTGCGTAACACCGGATTTCAGCGCCACGATCGGTTTGATCTTCGAAACCTCGCGCGCCACGCGTATGAATTCCTGCCCATCGGGCAGCCCCTCCATGTAGGAAAGGATGACGTTCGATGTTGGATCTTTTACCCAAGCGTGCAGCAGATCAACCTCGCTAACATCGGCTTTATTTCCCAAGGAGACGAATTTACTCAAGCCCAACCTGCCGGCTTGCGCCCAATCGAGGATTGCAGTTCCTAACGCACCGGACTGAGACATGAAGTCCATTGGCCCCTGCGGAGGCAGGCCGGCGGAGAATGAGGCGTTCATCGGAATTACAGTATTGATCACACCCAGGCAGTTCGGACCGATCAGGCGGATGTTGTATTCGTTGGTAATCTCAATAAGCTCTTGCTCCCGCTCGAGTCCATCCATGCCCGCTTCACGGAAACCGGCGCTGATCACGATTACCGCCGGGATTCCTTTCTCGCCGCAAGTGCGCATCGCCTCGGGCACCAAGGGGTACGGGATCACGATGACTGCCAGATCGATTGGGTCCGGGATATCTGAAACAACGGGAAATGCGGGAAGACCAAGAATTTCGTCGGCCTTGGGGTTAATCGGGTAGACTTTGCGGCCATCCCGCAGGAAGCCGCCGTTTACTAAATTGTCGACAACAGCATATCCTAATTTCGAGGTGTTGGTCGAGGCGCCAATGACCGCTATGGATTGGGGAGAGAAGAAAGCATCAAGGGACAAGACTTAGGCTCCGAGTGTGTTTAGGTGTAGTGTAATCCTTCTGGTTTATTGAATCAATGAGAAGGGTAACAATCAAGAATGCCGAATGTCGTGAGTTGTGCTTGATCCGTCTCCCCGGGCAGGAGACGGTTGAGAATAACGGTCCTCTATGCTGCTTCCAGGGTCTCGGAGAGGAGTGCTGCTATCGGCTTGAAGGTCCGTCGGTGGACGGGCGCGGGTCCAAGTGTTGCCAGCGCCTGCCGATGAAAACTTGTGCCATACCCCTTGTGTTGGGGAAAGCCGTAGCCCGGATAAAGCGCATCAAGCTCAATCATTATCGTGTCGCGGGTCACTTTTGCGATGATTGATGCGGCTGCAATCGAAAGTACAATCGCGTCGCCTCTGGGCAGCGCCGTCTGAGGAAGCTCAGACTCTGGCAGCAGGATGTGGTCGATCAGAAGATGATCTGGTGAGGGATCGAGTTCATGAACGGCACGGGTCATCGCAGTCCGCGTAGCCAAGATCAAGCCCAGCGAGTCAACCTCTTCGGCTGTCGCCTGGCCGACACCGATCGAGGATGCGATTTCTAGTATTTTTCCTGCCCAATGGCTGCGTTGACGTGAGCTTAGTAGTTTCGAGTCACGAACGCCGTCCAATTCGCTTTTTAGGTCGGATCTCTCAAGCGGGAGAACGACAGCCGCTGCAACCACAGGACCTGCCCAGGCACCTCGTCCAGCTTCATCGATGCCGGCGATTATTGCTAACCCGTCATTATGAAGTGCGAGCTCGAGAACGAGATCGGGGGCATGCCTGTGGTCATTCCTTGGCATAAACCCCTTTCAGATTGTTAAGGCGAATACGAAAGAGATCGGCGAACATCGTGGCTGAGTCGCGCAGGATGCGCACCCTGCTCCCCGAGTTGAAATACCAGTTAATCGGGATCTCGATGATTTTCATACCACGCTTCCTGGCGATGAAAAGGATCTCGACATCGAATGTCCAGCCGGCGATCGTCTGCAGCGGAAAAAGCTCCTCGGCTGCCTCCGCCCGGAAACATTTAAAGCCGCACTGGGTGTCCTGCAGGCCGGGAAGTGTGACAATACGGACGAGTAGATTAAAAGCCCGCCCGATCAGGTGACGGTAATGTGGTTCGTCGTAACGAACTGCGCCGGGAATTTCACGCGAGGCAATGGCAACATCGAAGGGAGGGGCCTGGGGAGGGAGAAAGAGGTTTACTTCATCGATTGGCATTGAGAGATCGGCATCGCAAATAAAACGGTAATCACCCTTTGCTGCAAGCATACCTCTACGGACAGCCAATCCTTTCCCGGCAACCGGCTCTTGAAGTGCTTGAATCTCTGGATGGCGGGACGCGTAATCTTGGCTGATCTGCGCTGTGTGGTCCGAGCTTCCGTTTTCAACGATGATGATTTCGGACTCGTAGGGCTGAGCCTGGACGAATTCGAGGATCGCATCTACGCTCTGCGGCAGTCGAGTTTCCTCATTGTGGGCGGGCACGATGATCGAGAGGAGAGGCGGCAAATAAGGCTCCTGTTTCGTGGGTGGACCTAACCGTAAAAACTGTAGGAAATTACTAAAATGGTGAGGATACTCAGAATCATCACTTCGAAGAACACCAAAATACCAAGGAGGATTCGCTGGCGCCGCGAGAACGGGAAGCGGCTGCGCTTCAAGGAGCGCTCCTTCCGCGGGGTGAGTGCAGAACCATCCATATCGAAAGCCGCATCCAATTCGACGTGGGAATCCTCGGGCAGTTGGATGGGGTCGACGGGTCTAGGTTCAGGCTCGGGCTCTGGAACAGGCTCAGGAATGGGCTCTGGCTTGGGTCTGGTTGGTTTGGTCAGAACTTCGGATAACTCAAGGATGTCATCCTGGTTCATAATGGCTTGAAATTGGTTCACGTTTGCAGCGAAATGGTCAATGGCGTCAGCCTGGACAATACGCGCCTTCGGGTCGGAGGTGTCGACATGGGTCTTCGGATTGGTGAAGAGCAGGATTGCCTCGACTTCTGGGAGAGCGTAACCCTTTTCCCGCAGGTAGTCGTGAACTTCCTGCGCCATCTCCAGAACGCGAGATTGCAGATTCGGGCGGACAGGTGAGAAGCGGCGTGATCGTCCACCACCGTACTTCATCCAAGCCTCTCCCTTCGCTCGATAAACACCGACGAGTGGGCTCGGCAAAATCACGCGCACACCTTGCGGGCTGAGGAGCAGCATCGGAATTGTGGTCGCTGAGCCGGGGAGCGGTAAATTGAAGATAGCCAAATGGTCGTGGCCAAGAGTATTGCCTAACTTTTCATAGGCTTTATTCTGGGCTTCCAGTTCGCCATGCCACTTGCGCCCGTGCTTCAAAGTTCCCTTAACACGGCTTTCCAGGCTGATGACGCCTTCTTCATCGCGGAATTCAGAACACTCTATGCGTTTCATGATTCGTCCTTAATCCGAGCGTTTAGGTTTTTTCAACGCATTCTTTTATCTACAGAGATTATAAAGCAGACATAAACCATGACAAGCTGTGATAATCGAGCTATTTTGAGGATATAATCGAAATCACGAGGTGCACAGTGTCTCGAAGGATAGTCATCACGATTATCTCCCTGCTTTTTATTGCGCTCATTATGCCGATGGACGCAAATGCACAGGGTGGTGGTCGTGTATTTTTATTGGAGGCAACGGGACCCTTAACACCCACG
>JAUWFP010000115.1 GCA_030606845.1 Anaerolineales bacterium
CTCCGTGTCGGCGAACCGATGTATTTATCGAAATCGCTGGGAGAGGGGCGTGAAGGCGTAGAACAATCCTTACAGACCAGTGCGTTGGATCCATGTGTGGATATCGGCAGGTTGGCCACGGATTTTGAAGCCAAGCGGCAGAAACATCGTCAACAAGACGGTCGCTATCGGCACGGCATTGGCATGGCGGTGGTGATGCATGGGAGCGGTATTGCCGATCTGGACATGGCTTCCGCCACGCTGAAAATGAACGATGATGGATCGTTCAACTTGTTGATTGGTGCGACCGACCTGGGCACGGGCTCGGATACAATCCTGGCGCAACTGGCTGCGGAGGTTCTGGGGATTCCTCTGGAGGATATCATTGTGTATTCCTCAGACACAGATTTTACGCCGTTTGACAAGGGAGCGTACGCCAGCAGCACGACCTATATCAGCGGTGGCGCCGTTCGTAAGGCTGCCCTGAAGATCAAAGAGCAGATCCTTGAGCACGCCAGCTTGATGCTCGGTGGAATCGATATGCAACATTTGGAGTTACAAGATCGGCAAGTCAAAGCCGCGGATGGGCGCTCGATCTCGCTGACCGAGATCGGATTAAGTAGTCTGCACCAGCAAAATCAACACCAGATTATCGCCTCCGCATCTCACAAAAGTCCGCTCAGCCCGCCTCCGACAGCTGCGCAGTTTGCCGAGATCGTGGTTGATATGGAAACGGGGAGGATCAAGACGGAGCGATTATTGATGGTCGTGGATTGTGGACGTGTGATCAACCCAGCCACCGCCTCTGGGCAGGTAGAAGGGGGGATGACCCAGGCTCTCGGGTTTGCTCTTGAAGAAGAGATGCTTTTCGACGATGATGGTCAACCTCTGAACCCGAACCTGGGTAGCTACCACATCCCGCGAGCAGCCAGGATGCCGGCGCTGGATGTGATCTTCGTCCAGACCGATGAACCAAGCGGCCCTTTTGGGGCAAAGTCGGTCTCTGAAATTTCAATCGACGGGGTTGCCCCCGCCATTGCCAGTGCCATCCATGATGCTACGGGTGTGTGGATGCGCGAACTACCGTACACTCCAGAGCGCGTTAAATCAGCGCTGGATAAAAATGACAACTAAAATAATATGCGTTGTAGACAACGCCACAAAAACAGATACCGGTCTTCGGAGCGAACACGGCCTAGCCTTTTGGATCGAAACCGGCCAGGGCCGCGTACTCTTCGACACCGGACAGACAGCGGCTACGCTGTCCCACAATCTGGACTTGCTGGATCTGAAACCCCAGGACGCTGATGGGCTGGCGCTGAGTCACGCACACTACGACCACACCGGGGGATTGGAAGCCATACTCTCGAAGAACTCAGGGATAAAAATCTATGCGCACAGCGATCTATTTCGGCCGCGCTACTCCCTCCGCGAGGGAGAATACCGCTCGATCGGTCTGAAAATCACACGGGAAGAGTTATCGGATCGCACCGAACTGCATCTCAACGATTCGCCCACAGAGATACTCCCTGGCCTATGGACAACGGGGGGAATCTCTGAGCGTCCAGAACCGGAAGGGCGCAGCGCCCACCACTTCATACGCACCAATGAAGAATGGCAACCTGACCCTTATCTGGATGATATGTCGCTGGTGCTAACCATGTCAGAAGGACTGGCAGTGATTTGCGGCTGCTGCCATGCCGGTCTGTTGAATACCCTGTTTCATGTTGAGAGCGTGTTCAATACGCCTGTCATTGCAATCTTAGGCGGAACGCACCTTGTAACCGCCGACAGATTTTATCTCGATCATGTGATTGAAGTGCTTCAGGATCGCTACAAAGGACTTCATTTCTATCTCAATCATTGTACCGGTAAACGCGCTTATCAAGCTCTAAGGCGTGTTTTTAGTACCCGGGTAAACGCTTTTCCAGCCGGGACAATGGTTAATTTTAATGGCTGATAGCATACATTTATGCATTTAAAAGTAAACGTAAATATTAATCACCCTCCATCAGAATCATCTATCAACCGCCGAAACTTCGTCGCTGGTATGTGGCATGGGGCCTTCTTGGCGCTTGGTGTCTCGTTGACACAGCCGACCACGGTTATTTCCGCATTTGTTGCCGATCTGACCGGTTCGACCGTATGGGTAGGTGGGTTATCGACGGTGTTGATTGTGGCAGGGGCACTGCCACAGCTATTTGTGGCTTATCGCATTGAACACATCCCGCGGAAAATGCCCTATCTACTATTGGCTATCTATTTGCGTGTCTTCAGCTGGGGCTTTTTAGCCTGGCTCATTTTCTCGATCGGCGATGAGCAACCTCTCACATTGGCCTGGGCTCTCGTGGCTATGTTGGTCGTTTTTTTATGCCGGTGGAGGATTAGGCAATATCCCTTACACAGATATCATCGGCAAGATCATTCCCCCGGGTCGCCGCGGGGCATTTTTTGGTGGCAAAGAGGCTCTGGCCGGACCATTAGCAATGGGTGCTGCACTCGCCGCTCGCCAGATTCTGGCGCATGTTCCCTATCCGAATAATTATGCCTTCTTATTCGGCCTTGCCGCGCTTGCCCTAACTATCGCCTCACTTGGGTTCTGGGTCATACGCGAACCCCCCGGAGATGCCGAACAGCAACGTGCTCAATCGTGGGGCGTCTATTGGCAAGGGATCAAAAAGGCCAGTCAACGGTTGAAAACGCTCATTATCATCGAGCTTCTCACAGGTTTCAGTTTGATGGTATTGCCCTTCTATGTTGTCTACGCCCAGGATCGCGTAGGCGCGCCGCCTGAAGCCATCGGTTGGTTCTTGTTCGCACAAGTTTCGGGTGGGGTGGCAGCCAATTTTTTATGGGCTCGTCTGGTAGACAGAGTGGGAAGCCGCTGGATGCTGGTTAGCTGTGCGGTCGTCTCAACTCTGACGCCACTATTGGCCATCGCCTTAGCCCCTCTGGGTTGGCCCTACCTGATGCTGATTTTCTTCCTTGTAGGCGCAACATTCAATGGCCGCAAAGTGGGATTTCAAAGTGCGCTTCTTGAGTTAGCCCCGGCAGCAAAGCGGGCTACCTACGCCGGAATTAACGTGATCTTGATCTTACCGCTTGCGTTTCTCTCTTTAGGAGCTGGCTTGTTTTTACGGGGCTTTTCCTACACAACGCTCTTCATCATAGCAGCGGTCTTTATCGCTGCCGGAGCAATCGTAGCGCGGCAATGGGCTGTGCAAGTACAAGAAGGACGTGAACTCAAATCATGATTGTGATAGGGGAAAAAATGACATCCAAGACGAATATCGGCATCCTTGTTTGCGATCGTTACCGCCAAGGTGCTGGTGGGACGTGCTTCCGGGCGATGAAGAACCGGGAGGGCATCTTCAGCATTTATGCAGATCAAGACGGGATGTCCTTTGGCTACTGATTTTGTGGACCGAGATTTAGAAGCAATCCTGCGCCAACAAGGGTTTGCTCAATTCCGTACTTACCCGTATTACTTGGGGCACGTGCGACTGATGGCGGCGCGAAAGGCGGGGAATTAAACGATGCTAAGAATATTGATCTGGGGGCTCATGTTAATTGGTGGCGGCGTGCTGAGTATCTGGCTGGACCAGCGCTGGTTCAACGAACTGTTTGTCAACCCTATTTTCCATCTGGCGACCTTTGTCGTTGGATTATTGTTGCTGGCCCTCGTGATGCGCGTCAGCCGCTATACCGGTCGTTTGTTAGCAAGTATGGGGCGTGAAGGCGACCTCCCCCGCATGGATACAAACAAATTAGTTACCACAGGCGTCTATAGCTGTATGCGGCACCCCATGCACCTGGGATTGTTGTTCTTCCCCTGGTCGGTGGCATTGATCCTCGGTTCTCCAACTTTTATCCTGGTCATCGCTCCGCTGGAGATGCTATTGATGCTGGCGTTGATCAAGTTCATGGAGGAACCGGAAGCTATTCGGAAATTTGGCGATGCTTATCGGGAATATCAAAAACAGGTTCCCATGTTCAACCTTCGTCCCACCTGCTGGCGGCAACTACTGAGAAAATGAATTACATGGAGCAATCATGACAGTCCCTATCGATATTTTTTCCGCCGCAGCGATGTCTGATGATGCAATGGTCCGAAAGAAGGGGATTGGGTTCATCGATGGCTCGATCTCCGGCTTCGCCTTGCTGCTTGGAGACGATGCTGCTCAAATTTCGGAGATTGCCACATCACTGACAAAAAAACAGCTCGTCGTCTTTATCATTGAAGATGCCGCGCAAGATGCGCTGCGGAATGCGGGTGTGTCAGCTGGGTGGGATGTGGGCGTTGTTCCGATGAGCATGAACAACGCTTTAGGTTTCATCACTCGAGTATCACAGGTTTTTAGCAATGGTGATGATCAGGGTGCTGTGCTGGACTACGCCCGTGAACGATTGCGCGGCTTTACCCTGATCGTGGGTGAACCGACCCCTGACAGGTTGATGCAGGCGCAGGCTGCTCGCACTCTAGGCTGCCCCCTATTGAGCACAGCAGATTTGCCACCCTCACTGGAGCCCCGGGACAATTCAGTTGAATACCCCGCTGCCATCGGTGGAGTTGATCCCTCCACTATCGTTCAGCAGGGAATCGAAGAACGGGGATTGCAGATTCAAGTCCCATTGCCGGAACTGCCATTGGCATATAGCCCCGACTTCTCCGGCCAAGTCGTGCGTGATGATGCTTGCGGTGCTTGCCTCGCCGGTGTTGAACTGACGGTAACAGGAGAAGATATTCTCGATGGGCAGATAACCGTTATCGGCCCAGACTTGGATTCCGGTTTGCGTGGGAACCAATCCTACGCGTTCCTGGTCGAAGTCAGCGGGCGGGAGATGCAAGCAGACTTTGAGCCAGTGCTGGAGCGTCAAATTGAGACGACTCTCAATGAGCTTGACGGGGTAGCCCACCGTGGTCAGCGGACGATGGTTACTCTGCGTATCGCCCAAAAAGCTATTGACAACGGTTTGAGTCTACGCCATCTGGGAGAGATTCTTCACGCCCGTTACCACAACGAATATGGAATGATCTTGAGTCGCGTTCAGATCACTATTTTTACTGAACCGGCGCAAATAGAAGCCATCAGAGCAAGAGCACAAGCTATCTATGAACAGCGGGATAAACGCTTAAGCAGCTTGGCGGATGAAGACGTTGAAACCTTCTACACTTGTAACCTTTGCCAAACGATTGCGGCCGGGCACCTATGTGTCATCAGCCCGGAACACCCAGGGGCTTGCGGTGCGGTGGACTGGATGGATGCACGCGCCGCGGTTAGCATCCGTGCGGTCGGACCGAACAAAGCCATCGACAAAGATGGTCTTATCGACAGCAGGATTGGCCAGTGGGAGAGCGTAAACCGGATGGTTCAGCAGGAATCGGGTGGGGAAAGAACAGCCTACAGTCTGTACAGCCTGATGCAAGACCCTGGTTCAGCATGTGGTGACTTCGAGTGCATCACGGCTATGCTCCCGGGCTGCAACGGTGTGATGATTGTGGAGCGAGACTATGATGGCATGACACCGAGTGGGATGAATTGGGAGATGCTCTATGAATTGGTCGCAACAGGAGCTCCTGTTCCCGGTTTCATGGGTCATAGTAAACGTGCACTGTATAGGGATAAATTCATATCGGCGGAAGGAGGCTGGCAGCGCATTGTATGGATGAATCACACGCTGCGAGAGGAGCTGCGTCCTGCTCTTGAGATACTTGCGGCCGAAGCCGATAACCATGGCTTCGTAGATAAGATATCCACCGAAAATGACGGCGTAAACGAAGACGAGATCATGTTAGTCATGGATGCTTGCGCTCATCCTGCCCTCGCGATGGATCCAATGATCTAGGATGTTCTCCCGACGGGATGTGTAAGATACTCCTCGAGCAAATCTGTTAAAAACCAAAAAGATCTGTGCTGTTATGGATGTGCTGTCGATGGATCATACAAAGCATAGATACAAGATCGATCTTAGCGGAATAGCGAAGGGGCTATAACGACGTGAAAACCAAACGAATCAAAGAATTGGAAGAAAAGATTGAAGATTTGAAAAAACGTTGGCCTGCACATTCGGTGTCGCCATTGATGTTTCAGGAATTGGAGGATCTGGAGGAAGAGTTAGAGCGAGAACTTGCACAGGTTCAGAAGGGGGTTGACAAAGAATCGACTACTCCATCCATTTGATCGTTTGTGCTGGTCTGCGTTACCCCCTGGACGATGGTTGTACTATTCGAAACGGGTCAACCACAGGACACGCTTGCGAGCGCAAGATGGAACTTCCCCGCGTAGAATTAACCCAGCGGTCACGCATTTGAAAGTTGAGATCATAGATTGTGTGATCCGTTTTAATGCGATAGCTAGTTGAATCCAGGGTTCAATACAGGGACGGTAGAACCAGTTATCAGATCCACGTCTTGAACGCCGATGGAGTGTGTTCCGGAGTTAAAAAGGTCACGCTGGATGGTGAAATATCCCAGTCCAACGAAATCTCTCTTATATGACGGGAGGGAACATGAGGTGATTGTCTATATGGGCTGAGAACCGCATTGCTATTCGAGAGGATGCGAAGTCACAAGAGCAATGGTTCCGAAGGGGCCGGGATTGCGACGATCCTGTTTGTCGCCACTGGTTAGGCAAACTATTGGATTGTCGTAGGCATTTCTTTTACCTTCGGGCTCATTCTGGGTGCTGCTTATGGTAGGGCTCAATGAAATTGTTGCCCAGGTAGCAGACCTGGAGAAGAATGCTAATGCCGACCAGGTTGAACCAAACGAGAAAGAATAAACACTTGTCGATGTATCTAATGCGGAAGTTAATACCACTCAGGATGCTGTGAAGACCAGGGTCAAGAAGGAGCAGGCAAACGCAGATTCCTATTGGAAAGAACTCCGGGTGAGTTTTTCCAACCAAATCAACCAAGTCAAGAGCAACATCGAGGTAAAAT
>JAUWFP010000303.1 GCA_030606845.1 Anaerolineales bacterium
GTACCCCGCTATTATAAATTGGGTAATTGCGGTCGATCTTCACTCCTGGGTCGATGATGGCAACGAGGTGAATAGTTTTCTCCAGCAGCTCAGCCGCGAGTTGTTTCAAATCTGGGAAGCGTTTCTGGTCGACAGTGAAGACGCGATACCCATCCATATAGTCAATGTCGAGGTGAATTGCGCTGATTGGGAGTTCGTAGCGATCGAAATGGGTAGATAATTCGCGGATTTCCGTTTCAGTTTTATAGCCCCAGCGGGATTGGTGATATCCGAGCGCCCAGAGCGGGGGGAGCTGTGGCTTCCCCGTCAGATCACTGAAGCGATTGAGAACCTTAGCGGGAGGCCCCGGAATGAAATAATAACGGAGCATACCGCTCTCGAAGTGCGCTTCTGCATGCTCGTTGAAAGAGACGAATCCATCAAAAGAATTCTCATAAAAAACCAGGTAGCTGCCCTCATGATGGAGGCACAGGTACACTGGAGCACAAAAGTAGAGTGGGTCATCGCCGGGTTGATAGCTGCCACCCGGATCCTTGTTCCAGAGCCGGTAGCTGCCGCCGCGTAAGTTCAAACCTGCGGCACGCTCTCCCAGGCCATAGAGTCCGGCTTGCTCAGGTATTTTTGCTCGATGAGTCCATGCTTCGTCGACTCGAGTGGGAGGGTCCTCTTCCCGCAGGACATCACCCCCCGAGTCAATAAATGTAAGGTTCCCTCTCTCTCCAATATCGATGGTGATGGCGTCGCTACGAAATCTCCAGCCTTCGCCTGTTTCTGTTAAGGCGCTGCTGGCTCCCGGCCAGTTGAAGTCGGCGATGGCGTAAGGGATGGGAGGAATCCCTGGTTTCCATGATAGACGGACGACATCAGAATCCAGAAACACGATTTCCAAATCTGCATTTTCAAATTGAAATCTGGCACCAAGTTGGATCGCATAAGCTTCCTGGAGAGAGCCTGGGCTGAGGGACTTGTCGCTTCCTCGAATGCGGTCTCTTCGATCAGCGTTGTTTATTCGATCCCTTTGGAAGGCATACAACACAGCAGCGAGGCTGTTATTCAAACCAAGTGTGCGAATGGATCGCAAGATCGAGAGGATGTTCATGATTTGTGTGTGCTTACGATATTTCCCATGATCAACGGTTTAGGGAGTTTAGTCAATGCGTGTGGCGGATGCAAGTAAGGGCACGGCATGCCGTGCCCCTACGGCTCAGGGTAGGTATCCCGTGCCTCTACTCATAAATTGGCTTATCGGAGATAAAAACCTAGCGTAACCATGAACCGTTGGCTATAATCAGCCATTGGTGTCCTCCTAATAAATTACCGAGAAAGCAATCGCGCGAATGTCATTTGTCCATCTCCACGTACACTCTGAATATTCACTGCTAGACGGGCTGAGCAAAGTTGATAAGCTGGTCCAGAAGGCAAAAGAACTTGACATGCCGGCGTTGGCGTTGACGGATCACGGCGCGATGTTCGGCGTGATTTCTTTTTATAGAGCTGCGAAAGAAGCTGGCATCAAACCTATCATCGGAATAGAAGCGTATCTTGCGGCGCGGACAATGCATGATCGGGATCCTAAATTGGACAGTCGTGCATTCCACCTTCTGCTTCTTGCAGAAAACGATACGGGATACAAAAATTTGCTCCAGATCGCCTCCGCTGCCCAGCTCGATGGTTTTTACTACCGCCCGCGGATTGACCACGATTTCCTGACTGAACACAATGAAGGATTGATCTGTACAACAGGCTGCCTCTCGGGAGAGGTCCCGCGCGCTCTCGAACGAGGTCAGGACGAACACGCCCGCGAACTCCTGGATTGGTATTTTGAGATTTTCGACCGCGACCACTTTTTCTTTGAATTGCAGTCTCATGACATCCCGGAATTGCCGGAGATCAATAAAAAACTCATCGATCTGGCGAAACGGTATGATGGTCGTTTTCTCGCCACCAATGATGTTCACTACGTCGAGCGCAGTGATGCTGAACTGCAAGATCTGCTCCTTTGTGTCCAGACCGGTTCTCTCCAGTCGGACCCAGACAGGATGCGCATGACGGATCCCTCGTATTACCTTCGCTCTACCCAGGAGATGGAAGAGCTCTTTGGCCATATTCCTGGGGCAATTGAGAATACAGTCTTGGTTGCCGAACGCTGCGAGGTAGACCTTGAATTCAAAGGGTATAGGCTGCCCCATTTCGAAGTGAGCGATGGATTTACTTCCGACAGTTACCTGCGACACCTCTGTGATATCGGACTCCAAAAGCGCTATGGGGATCACGCCAAGGATTCGGTTTTTCAGGAACGCTTGAACTATGAGCTGGGCATCATTCATGAGATGGGCTTCGACAATTATTTTCTCATTGTGTGGGACCTATGCCGTTTTTCCCGCGAGGAGAATATCTGGTACAACGCGCGCGGATCTGCGGCTGGTTCCATCGTGGCCTATGCACTTGAAATCACGTTAGTCGACCCTATCGAGCATGGGCTTCTTTTCGAGCGGTTCCTAAACCCGAGTCGTGTTTCGATGCCGGATATTGACCTGGACTTTCAAGATGATCTCCGTTCTCGAGTGCTCGAATACACCGCGAATAAGTATGGGCGCGACAAAGTGGCCCAGATCATAACCTTCGGGACACTCGGAGCTCGTGCTGCAATACGGGACGTAGGAAGGGTGACAGACATCCCGCTACCAGAAGTGGACCGGGTAGCGAAGTTGATCCCGAATATCCCTGGAAAACCGATCACAATTCTGGAGGCACTCGATCAGGTTCAGGCGTTAAAGGATGTTTATACCGAGACGCCCTACTTGAAGGAACTAATTGATACGGCGGCGCAATTAGAGGGCGTAGTCCGACATGCGGGAACACATGCTGCAGGAGTGGTCATCACCGATGAACCGATCACCGAGTACATCCCCCTCCATCGCTGTACGGGTGGGAACCAAGAGGATAACCCAATCGGCGCGGTGACTCAATTCGA
>JAUWFP010000281.1 GCA_030606845.1 Anaerolineales bacterium
AAGGCGAGTGTGCGAGCGCCGGGATCGGTCGGTAATCTAGGTTTAAGGACTACTTACGTTTGCGTTTCCGTTTGCGTTTCTTGCTCGGCTTCTTGGGTGTGCTATCGGGCTTGCCATCATCAGCCACCGCCCCCCTGGGAGCAGGCGCCTGCTTCGCAGTTGTTGAAGAACTCGGTGCGGTTCGCAGCCGGAACATATGGGCGACAACACCGGCCCGAATGGAAGCCAGGAGCACATTAAAGAGGTCGAATGCCCGGCTCTTATACTGCACGAGCGGATCGCGTTGACCATATGCCTCTAAGCCAATAGATGTCCTGAGCGCCTCCATCTGCGTGAGGTAATCCACCCACTCTCGATCGCCGACGGAGAGGAAGAGTTCTCTGTGGGCACGGGCTAACGCCTGGCTTCCCAATACATTGGAGATCGTCTCCTGTGCATCCGTAGATAAGGATGAAAGTGGACCTTGCCTAGCGTATTGATTGAAGACTTCCTGCCCCAATACTGCTCGTACTTGATCCTGGGACCGTGATTCCAATTGATCCAACTTCGATCCGGCAAGCCGTGAGAGCGCTGCATTCCCAAGTAGTTTTTCCAAGGACTCTTGAGCGCCTTCAAGATGCCGCACAATCTGTTCTGTGAGCTCGTCCGGATCGCGGCCCGAGATGAGATTAGCAGCATAGAATGGATAGGTTAGGCGGGCGACCTTAACCGATTGGCGCTGGTGTGTTTTCCGGTCGAAAAAGCTGCGTTGACCGTAGCTCATCTGGATCAAAAACCGGATTCTTTCCCGCGTATCGAGCGTTGAATTTTCCCGTAGGGCATTCTGTAGATCTGTCTCGATTTCACCCAAGATCCGCCCTGAGCGAGCTTCCCATACGCTCTCTATCGCGTTTTGCAGATCTTCTGATGCTTGATCCCAGTCGATGGACGCTGAGACGCTTGGCTGGAGATTCAAGCTTTCCCCAATCCTGCGTTCAACCGCTTGTATCAAACCAGCCCAGATGCGTAAACCGAAGCTGGCCTCTACCATTTCCCGGATTCGCCGTTGGAAACTTTGCGGATCCTCGCGCACCTGCTGCAAAGTTTTATCATCCATCTGGATGCGTAAACCTGCCGCTTGCTCGACCGCCTCCAGCAATCCGCGAGGGTCGATGTCTCTCCCCTCTTCTTCGGCTTCATAAATCGCAGCATCGACTGCCATCTCTGCGAATTCAACACGCTGCTCAATCTGGTCATCCAGACGCTCAAGGGCATGAGTCAGCTGCTCATCAACGGCTCGCTGCAAGTGAACTTTATTCGCATCTAACGATCCTCGAGCGATTTCTAAGAAACTCTGTTTCAATTCGTCCGCTTGGGAGATATCCTCTAATGGAGCAAGGAGCTCGCTCAACATGAAGGATGGATAGGGTTCATCGCCCTCAAGCCCGATAGTCGGTTGGGTCTCCTCCAGCCAGGCAAGCAGCTTCCAGGGTCCCTCGGGGTCTGCAAACGCTATTTGGACATGCTCTTCAACCTCAGTGCGCAGCATCGAGGCGATATCATCGCTCAAACTGTCCTTCGTGAAGACTCGATTGCGTTGATTGTAGAAAACCTCGCGCTGTTGATTGAGTACGTCATCATAATCGAGAAGGTGTTTTCGGGTGTCAAAATTCGCACCCTCAACCCGAGTTTGAGCTTGTTCGATCGTGCGATTCACAATGTTATGAGCGATCGGAACAGCATCATCGATATTGAAGCGGTGCATGAGGTTCGCCACTTGTTCGCCGCCGAAAAGGCGCATTAACTCGTCCCCCAGGGAGAGGAAGAACTGCGAAGAGCCTGGGTCGCCCTGCCGGCCTGCGCGACCGCGGAGCTGGTTGTCGATGCGCCGTGATTCGTGCCGCTCTGAACCAATCACATGCAGACCGCCGGCATCCCACACACGCTTGCTATCCTCTATGAAGCGTTTCAGCTGCTCAATTTCTGCTTCGTAGATTCCAATCGCCTCTTTATCCGCCTTCGCCAGTGCGTTGAGCCGCTCACCCAAACTCATGTTCTCAGGATCCTGAACCCCGGTTCGCCGCAAAACACGATTCACCGCGGCGAGGATTTCCTCCGCGATCTCGCCGCCGAGTTTGATGTCTACACCACGCCCAGCCATATTTGTGGCGATAGTCACCGCGCCTAAGGACCCTGCCCAAGCGATGATGGCTGACTCCTCATCGTGTTTCTTCGCGTTCAAAACATTATGCGGAACCCCACCCTTCAGCGCTTCAGTCAGCCTCTCGAGATCAGATGGGGCAAGTTCTAAGATTTTCAATAACCGCTCGAGATTCTCCTCGCGGGTGGGATTGAGCGAGATGTCCAATTCACGAGCGAAGGGACGCAGAGTGGGGGATTTAACCTCTGGAAGTGGATGGTAGAGAGGTTTCAAAGCATCGACCCGCATACCGTCATCGGGTATATCATGCGCCTCCAAGTAAGCATCACGAAGGATCTGGACATTAGCCAGGGTTTGAAGCGCATCGGCCCGCAGGCGTGATGAGAGAAGTTCTGAAAGTTCCACAGAAGTTGTTCCAACGAGGAGCGGTTGACCTAGTGTGTGCCGCCGCAAGATCTCCAGGGTAACCGCCCGGAGCTTCGCTTCTTCGGTTCGGAAAACGATATCCGGGTAATCTTTACGGCGCCAAAATACCGGGTTTTGATCCTGGTCATCCACACGAGTGTAGTAGACGAAATTGCTGCCGTTGTCAGAATAAGTAATCTCATCTAGATCCGTACCTGGCTGCATTACGATGAATTCTAGATTGGTTGGAAGCGGGACCACATCAACATCGTATATTTTGCTGAACTCCTCGGCTTCCGTCACAGCAGTTCCCGTCATGCCCGCCAATTTATCGTACATACGGAAGTAATTCTGTAAAGTGACCGTGGCATAAGTTACATTTTCTTGTCGAACGCGAACTCCCTCTTTGGCCTCAACTGCCTGGTGTAATCCGTCGGACCAGCGCCTGCCGGCCATCATGCGACCCGTGAATTCATCCACGATGATTACGCGGCCAGCTTGAACAACGTAGTCTTTATTCCGTTTGAAGAGATACTCTGCACGCAGCCCCTGCTCCAGATGCCCGAGCAATCGAGCCTGCTCCGGAGTAATGTCCTCAGGACGATCTGGATCGCGAATGGGTGTCTTGAGCAGCTGCTCGACATGGTTCTCGCCAATCTCAGTGAGCGCCACCGTCCGGTCCTTTTCATTGGCCTCAAAATCCTCGGCGTTAAGTTGTTTAACCACTTGGGCCATCTGGACATAGAGCTCGGGATCGTCATGTGATGGACCGGAGATAATCAAGGGTGTTCTAGCTTCATCGATGAGGATGTTGTCCACTTCGTCAAGAATGGCGTAATAATGCCCGCGCTGCGACCGTGCCTCGAGCGTGCGGGCCATGTTATCCCGCAGGTAATCGAAACCAAATTCGTTGTTGGTTCCATAGGTCACATC
>JAUWFP010000094.1 GCA_030606845.1 Anaerolineales bacterium
CTCAACATTAATCCTCTCAGGACTCACGCTGACTTTCCTGCTCGTCCGTCGACCAGCGCAATGGCAAATCGCCTTCGCAGGATACATCCTGCTTACCGTCGGCTACAGCCTGCATATGGCCCTCGGTCCTGCAGATGGCTCTTTCGCACCCTTCGTGCGTTGGAGTGAGTTGGCGGCATACCCTGCGTTGATCATCGCCGCCGCACGCACATTTATCACAACACATGGAACGGATGTGAAAGATGGGCGTCCTGTAACCACACAATCGCCTGATCTTGAACTCCAATTCTTGCCCAAAGTCTTCACCAGCGTCTATGATGTTTTCCAGGCGAAGGAACTCGCCGATCTGGCAGACGCAGCCGTGCGTGGCACTGCATATTCAATGAAAGCTGAGATATGCCTGCTGCTCACGCCCCCGGAAACATTGGATTATCTATCCGTTGCGACGGGTTTCGATCTGATACGCGAACAACACATCGAGGGCCAAGCCTTCAACACAACGGACCTTCCCGTCATCGCGAATGCATTACGCAGGCAACGATCGCTGATCCTTCCAGCAGAGAGCAATGCGCCTGACCTCGTCACACTCCGGCAGGGTTTAAACATCACAAAAACAGGGCCGCTGCTTTTCGCTCCTCTGACCTCAGGAGAGCATGTTATTGGGGGATTGCTGCTGCTCTCTCCTTTCGCCCGTGAGCGCTGGTCTCAGGAAAACCGCACCGCCCTCGTGCAACTCGCGGATGTGATTGCTGAGCGTTTCGCAGCGCTGACAGCAGATGATGAACTTTTTTCAACAAGCCTGGTAGAGCCCTTCACGTTCAGCACAGACCTGGAGGAGTCCCGCCGGCTCATTCAAAACCTCCTGATCAACAATACTCAACTGACGGATCAACTCATCGCCGCAACCGATCTGGCAGGACAAGGGCTCGGCGATTTTCTCACCAGCCATCAAGACGCGGAGGGAACCATTCAATTTCTCGAGGGCGAGATTGACAGGATGCGGATAGCGATAGAAGAGCAGCCTGCCGTCTCCGACCTCAAACAAATAGAATTGCTATCCCAGCAGCTTCAACTAACGCTTCACGAATTGGCTGAAGCACGCGCCAACCTGGCCCTTATCGAGGACGGAAATGATTCGTTCGCGCCCTCAAAAGGGCGATCGCCTAGCGTCTCCCATATCGCCGCGCTTGCGCTCGATCTACGTCAGCCGATGTCGGCAATTTTGGGGTACGCCGACCTCCTTCATGATGATGCAGATGAGACATTGACAACCAGTCAACGCGAGTTCATCGACCACATATACAATAACTCTGAGAGACTGACGGGGCTGCTGAACGACCTAATCCATCTCAGCGCGATTGAAGCCAGAACCATCGCTCTCGTGCCTGAGCCTATCGATATTGTGCACTGCATAAAGGATGCGATTCGTCAGGTTTTCCCATCCGCTAGAAAGAAAGACATTGAGATGCGCGTATCGCTCCCTCAGAATCTCCCAAAAATCCTGACGGATGCAGATGCCACCTTTCAGGTTCTGATCCACCTGCTCAATAATGCCATCGGTGCGACACCCGAAGGTGGATTGATCAAAATCAGCACAGGCCTCGCCGCTTCGGACCAATCAGGATTTCTCACGCTCCAGGTGATTGACGGAGGAGCTGGCATTCCTGCCGGGGATCTGGGACGGATATTCAGCTTCGGCAATTC
This sequence comes from Anaerolineales bacterium, assembly GCA_030606845.1. Classification (GTDB taxonomy): domain Bacteria; phylum Chloroflexota; class Anaerolineae; order Anaerolineales; family E44-bin32; genus E44-bin32. The sequence goes on from JAUWFP010000094.1 coordinate 1,705, forward strand.
AACAGAGGAAACTCCAATCCAGGGCCTCGGAGGTGATGGAATTGGTCTCTCCATCGCACGCTCTTTGGTCGAAGCCATGAGTGGACGCATTTGGGTGGACAGTCAGCCGGGGTCTGGAACCACATTTTCCATCTTGTTGCCGTTCTCAACACAGAACCCAACCAATGCAGATAGTGTGGAATAGACCGGATGCAATTTCTAAAGAATCTGATCGTTGGCCTAACCATTTCGATTCTCGCGATCGCTGTGCTTCTGGGAACCTGGTTGACCGTATCTGCTGAAGCTGAAGTATCTTCCTTCTTTGACCGCCGGAAAGCACTTGATCCAGTAATAGGCTGTGCCCAACCCGACGATTGGTCTGTGTACCGCGTCCACAATGGGGACACGCTCACAAATCTCGCTGACCAGTTTCGGATCGATCGCACAACATTGATGTCGATCAATTGCATCGAGAGTGATATCACGCCTGGCGATATAATTTACCTCCCCGAGCTTAAAGCCACAGATCCTTCCCCTTCGTGCGGACCGCCTCCGACCTGGGTCCTTTATCCTCTGGAAGAGGGCGACTCATTAAGCAGGCTCGCTGAGAGATTCGGTGTCGATGAATCATCGCTATGGCACGCGAATTGCATAGATATCCACACCGTATTGCCGCTCGGGATGCGTATTTATGTACCACCGGTCAAGTAAGTTGGGATGTAAATCTCAAATCGATCGTCTACACTACTTTCCAGCCCCAGATCCTACAACCTCGCCACAAAGAAGCCGGGTGATATGATGGGGAACCAGAGAGTTGACTCTGACGTTAATAGGACGAGCATATTCATCCGATGAAATCCATTAATCGCTTTGATCGTCTCTTGATGATCGTTACACTTTTAGTTTTAATCCTGCTAGTTGGCGCCTGCAGCAATCTGGTGGGCATGCTAACCGGGGGCTCTGCTGCGCTTGCCAACCCACTTGTAACTATCGATCCGAATGCGGCTGCCACTGGTACGCCTTTCAACCCAGTCCCGCTCACGCAAACGCCACCACCACCGCCGCCGCCTACCGCCACACCTTTAGCCAGTCCGACCCCGATAGACCCATGGAGCGGTTTCGCCGCTCCAGTCGAACCATCTGCGATTGAAATCCACCGGCCAATACCGCTGCTGCAGATGGGGGATAATGTCGTAAATATCATGGTCCTCGGCTCAGATGAGCGCCCCTATAGCTATGGGCACCGAACCGATACCATGATGTTGGTCTCACTTGATCTCGAAGCCGGTACCGCCACATTATTCTCCTTCCCTCGCGACCTATACGTCTTCATACCCGGTTGGCGGGTGGACCGGATCAATGTCGCCGATGCCTATGGAGGACCCGAGAGAGTCGCCCAAACGATCCTCTACAATTTCGGCATAGAGATTGACCATACGGTTATGATTAACTTCTATGGATTCAAGCAGGTGGTTGATTCGCTAGGCGGGATAGATGTGAAGGTCGAGGCGTACCTACACGATGAATGCGGTCATAGAACTTGGTCATACTCCCCCGGGAGGACCTATCACATGGACGGGTTCACTGCGCTTTGCTACGTCCGAATGCGCAAAACTTCCGGGGATTTTGATCGCTTGCGCCGCCAGCAAGAAACGATGATGGCAATCTTCAATAAGACGTTAACCCTCGAAGGGCTCTCTAGAGTACCGGACCTCTACGCTCAATTTCGCTCCTATGTTGAAACAGATATTACCGTCGAGGATGCCCTCCGCTTGCTGCCTTTGGCGACAAAGCTAGCCGCCGAACCGGATCGAATACACCGCTATTCCATCGATCCCACAATGGCTTCACTATGGAGAGTACCCTATAGCGGCGCATCTGTCGTCCTGCCCGACTGGGAGGCGATCAAGCCCATGCTTCACGAAATTTTCGAAAGTCACCCTCAAGATTAGAACCGCGCCTCACGGGCCGACCCTAATCACTGCTTTCAGATTTGACATTTCCCATCTCCCAAACTAGGATTGACGACATGAATGACTACACGAAGCCGACTTTTACAGGAGGCTCTCATGGATGACCCACTTGAGGATCTCCCGCTCTTTTCGTATCAGACGACTAGCAGCGTATCAGAGAGCGAGGCGACCGCGCCCCTTAAATCCGATTCCAGCCTCAGCGCAGCGATAAACGCCTGGGGCGAGGCGCTCGAAGCGCAGGGCCGTTCGATCCATACGGTTAAGGCATTCACGGGAGACCTGCGCCTGGTTGGGAAGTTCGTTGGCACTGGTCAGCCCATCGACCAGATAAGCACAAACGACCTTAAGAATTTCCTCGATTGGATGCTGAACCGGCGGGGCGTCTCGTGCAGTCCAAAAACCTACGCCCGACGCATCACCTCGATTAAAGCTTTTTACCGCTGGTTGGTAGAGACGGGCGTTCTCCAAGAGGATGTCGCCGCCCCGATCCCCCAGCAATCGGTCATCAGCCCGCTGCCAGAAGTGCTCACACAAGAAGAAGTCGATGCTGTGGTAAAAAGCGCCGAATTAATGCGCACGGGTTCCGCTCCTGATGCACGTCCCTACACGCTTTTAAAGTTGCTGCTCGATACGGGGATTAAGAAGGGGGAATGCTTGAATATCCATTTGAATCATATCGACTTGAATACTGTGGATGGACCGATTCTATTCATCCGCTATGGAAGTGTGAGTAAGCGCTATAAGGAGCGCAAACTTGGACTAACATCTGATTGGATTGAAGCATACCAGGAATACCTTAAGCAATACGAACCCGCCAACCAGCTCTTCCCATGGTCGCCGCGCAGACTGGAATACTTACTCGAGGATATTGGAAAAGCCGCTGGTTTGGAGAAACATCTTTCCTTCGAGATGTGCCGCTGGACTGCAGTTCTCATCGATTATGTCAATGGCTTAGACCACGACAGAATTCGACAAAAGCTCGGCATCTCCAAAATTCAATGGCGCGAAGTGGGTAACAAGCTGCACCGCTTGGCTGAGAAAAAGGCCTAAATCCCACCGACACTATCTTATTAATAAGAAAAAGCTGTCCAAAGCTCCTTTTTGGACAGCCCAAATATTACCTCTGACGCGTCTAATAATTACATCTTCTTAACGACGATATCCCCTATCACATTGGCTGCTGCGTCTCCACGATCTGCAGCGTTGGAGAGATGACGATAGATTTCGCGCAGCTTCAGCATCTCAACTACGTGATCGATATCGCGTGGCATTGCGAAGAGATCGGCGATCGCCTCCCGATAAACTGTCTCCATCCGATTCTCCAAAGCTTTCGCCCGCACGGCATGGTCGTTGGCGACATTGGGATGATCTTCCAATCGCTGCACACCCATGTAGATCTCACGCGCCGCATCCGTCAGAAGGGAGACCATGCGCTCCATAAAGGCGTTCGGCTGCACACCGAGCAGGTGCATCTCTTCGACTGTTGTATCAGCATAGTCGAGCACATCATCGATCGTTAACGAGAGGGCGAAGATGTCCTCGCGATCGATCGGCGTAACGAATGTTTTGTTGAGTTCGTCAATCAGGATCCGACGCACTTCATCGGCTTCTTTCTCAAGCTGGGTCACCGCCGTTGCAAGCGCTTCGCTGGGCTCCTTTACATACTCGAGCAGCTTCTGCATCCCCAAAACGGAATATTCCGCCTGCTTAATTAGCAGTTCGATAAAGCGGTTGGTTTTTTTTCGAGAGAAGATGCTCATTTGGTTTCACCCTTCGATTAATCTCATTGTCACGAATAAAGATTGCGTTTTAGATTCCCCTGGATTTTCGAAGAACAATTCCGAAGCGATTGCTTCGAGATTTTTTCTGAGAAGAATCATCAACCCCCTATCGACCGGCCGTCTGGTTAGTTGATTATAAATGCGAATGCCAATCTCGTGTCGGATCCGCTGTTCTTTTGTAATGATTATAAACTCAATCAGCAAACAGCTGTCTATGGACCTCAAATGGCTTCAGCGAAGATCGACCGCAGAGCATTTACTTGCCTTGCTAGATTAATGTCGCATCGAAACATCTTAACAACCGTAAATGCGCATGTCAAGCAGACGGGGCACGCAGCTTGACAGCACACCCCCTTATCAACACAATTAGGCCATGGAATCAAATGGAGCCCCTGATGGTCACCGCTCTGGCTTCGTCGCCCTTGCCGGTCGCCCTAATGTAGGAAAATCCACGCTTATAAACCGGCTCCTTGGGCAGCGAATCGCGGCGGTGTCTCCGAAGCCGCAGACGACCCGCCAGCGTCAACTTGGAATCCTCACGCTTCCGGATGCGCAGCTGATTTTCGTCGACACACCGGGGATTCATGAACCACTGCATAAATTGGGCGAGAAGATGAATGAGGAAGCCCTTTCTTCTCTGCAGGATGCGGACGTTGTATTGGCGCTCTTCGACCTCACCCGACCCCCCAATGAAGAAGACATGCAGGTCGCGACGCAGATCAGAGAGGTCCAAGGACAGATACCAACCATCATCGCCCTCACAAAAGCAGATCGCGTGCCCGATGACCGCATGTCAGACCGGCGCGCAGCGTTTCGAACCCTGCTCCCTGAAGCTGACTTCCTGGAGATCTCCTCCACTCGAGGCGATAACCTGGACGAATTAGTCGAACGCATCAAAGCTGAATTACCCGAGGGCCCTCGCCTCTTTCCACCTGAAATGATAACGGATGCGTACGAGCGCGACATCGCCGCCGATATGATCCGTGCTGCTGCTTTGAAAAATCTACGCGACGAAGTTCCGCACAGCCTTGCTATTCGAATCGATGAATTCGAAGAGCGGAATGAACATGGGGCCTATATCGAAGCTACAATATTTGTTGAACGCGATTCCCAGAAAGGGATCGTCATCGGTAAAGGTGGCACGATGCTGAAGACGATCGGAACGTTTGCCCGAAAGGAAATCGAAGCCGCAACAGACCGCAAAATCTACTTAAAATTACGCGTCAAAGTCTTGCCTGGATGGCGTAATGACGAAAACAAGCTTAAGAGTTTCGGCTTTGGGGGCTCTGGTCACTAAGAGCGCTGATGCATTCGCTGAGGGATAACCTTGAGCAGGAATAAATCGAAGGGTACAAAAACAAGCTCTTTCGGGGCGCCAGGGCGCATCAGTCACGACGCCTCACCGTTCTACAGCAGCCGTCTTTATCAAGGACAGCAGCGGGAAAACCCTTCCCCCCACCCTGATGTCCCTATCCCTGAAGAAAGCCTTAATTGTTTCCACCTGAAATCATCGAGCGACATGTCCGAACTCCCAGATTACAGTGTCCACCTCATGGTGACCTCGCCACCCTACAACGTCCGAAAAGAGTACGACGAGGACCTCACCCTTGAGGAATACCTCGATCTACTGCAGGTTGTCTTCAAAGAGACCTACCGGGTGCTGGTAACCGGCGGGCGAGCCTGTATTAATATCGCCAATCTGGGTCGGAAGCCTTACCTGCCACTACATGCTCTCATCATTCAAACCATGCTCGAAATCGGCTTCTTGATGAGGGGGGAAATCATCTGGGACAAAGCCGCGAGCGCCTCCCCCTCCACGGCATGGGGATCCTGGCAGTCAGCATCAAATCCTGTTTTGCGCGATGTCCATGAGTACATTCTCGTCTTCTCAAAGGAGTCTTTCTCACGCAAACCTGAAGTCAAAGAAGATACGATCGGGCGCGAATCTTTCCTCGAGTGGACGAAGAGCATCTGGACTTTCCCCGCCGTTTCTGCGAAGCGGATCGGACATCCGGCTCCATTTCCTGAGGAGCTTCCCAGACGCCTGATTGACCTTTACACCTTTAAGAACGACGTGGTCCTCGATCCTTTCTGTGGATCTGGAACCACCTGTCTGGCAGCATTTCGACTCGGAAGG
>JAUWFP010000075.1 GCA_030606845.1 Anaerolineales bacterium
ACCAATACTGACGTCAGCCCGCTTCACGTAGGCTGATCTTTGGGGCTATCCAAAGCTACTAGTAGGACAGGCTCCTAATCGTAGATCGTAGGGGCCGACCCGTGTGTCGGCCAGCATCCCTTAAGCAACCGATTCCCCTAACCTCCCGCAGGTTTGAAACCTGCGGGAGGTTTAATGCTACCGCGCAACCCTCAAAGCGCAGGCTGCGGCCGGGTGCAGAGCTTCCGCACTCCACATAATGGTCTCAGTCGGAGTCTGACTTGTAATAAATGGGGCGAACCGTTGGTCCGCCCCATCAGGATCGTCTTCTGAAATTGGGAATTTATTCACCCTTCTAGCAGCGGGTTCCCTTTTAAACATGCCCTCTCTCAAAGAGCGCCTTACCCTCCCTCCAGCTCATGCGGTTTCGAGGTAATACTCGACTTCCCAATCCATGACGCGAGTGCGATATTCATCCCACTCCGCCTGTTTCGCCCGAGTGAAGGCTGTATAGGCTTCCTCACCAAGCGTATCTTTAATAACGGAATTGCCTTCCAGTTCTTGAAGCGCTTCCGCTAACGATCCAGGGAGCTGGCTGATGCCGATTTTCTGAAGCTCACGATCCTCCATCTCATAAATATTGAGATTATTCACTGGCGGTGGACACGGCAGGTCTCGATCAATTCCATCTAAGCCTGCAGCAAGCATCGCCGCGAAAGCGAGATAAGGATTGCAGGAAGGGTCAGGGAACCTCAATTCAACACGGATCGAGCTTTCCCGTCCTTCTGAATAGCTTGGAATACGAATCATCGCCGAACGATTAATTTGCGCCCAGCACACATACACCGGCGCCTCATACCCCGGCACAATCCGTTTGTAGGAATTGACCGTAGGGGCAACGATTGCTGCTAAAGCCCGCGCGTGTTCGATCTGGCCGGCGATGAACCCATACGCCATCGAGGAAAGATAATGATCGTCCTCTGCGTTAAAGAATAGGTTCTTACCCTCCAAATCGAAAATCGACTGATGAGTGTGCATCCCGGAGCCGTTCATTCCGAAGATCGGCTTGGGCATGAAGGTCGCGATCAGCCCTTCCTGCGCGGCCAGAGCGCGGATTGTGTATTTCAAAGTCACAACATTGTCAGCAGCCTTTAAGGCGTCGGAAAAGCGAAAATCAATCTCGTGCTGGCCGAGTGCGACCTCGTGGTGACCCATTTCGATCTCTAATCCCATGCTCGCAAGTGCCGCCATCAGCGACGCCCGAACCTGCTGCGCCTCATCACTTGCAGAGAAGTCGAAATATCCGCCAACATCATGGGGAACAGGGTGAATCGCATCCGGTCCGTTTCTACGCAGCAGGAAGAATTCGGGCTCTGGTCCGATGTTGAACTGCCAACCCCGTTCTGAGACCCGCTCCAGGGTACGCTTCAGCACCCCGCGTGGATCCCCAGGAAACGGTGTTCCATTGGGCAAGTAAATATCACAGAATATCCGCGCCCTTTTACGTTCCGGCTGAGACCAAGGAAGAATGCAGTACGTGCTGACGTCCGGCATCAGGCGCATATCGCTTTCTTGGATCCGCGCAAACCCTTCTACAGAGGATCCATCGAACCAGATCCCCTCCTCAATCGCAACTTCTAGTCGATTGACCGGAATGTCTAAACTCTTGACGACGCCAGTGACATCTGTGAATTGTAAACAGATGAACTTCACCTCGTCTTCTTGTGCACGTTTGATGATTTCTTTAGACATTTGACTCCTCCTGAGGGCTATACGATGGCCGGATAAATAAAAAGGCACGCAGGGCGTGCCTTGGTTTCAACCCGACATCATCGCCCTTCCGATATTGTGCAGTTCAAGGATAGATTCGATCCTTGTCCTGACCACCGCACTCCTTTTGTCCCGCTCGTCACCGTGCGGATTTATAAGAGCGCTTTCTCGGAAGGGAGAGAGGAGCTTGTGGCAAACTCCGGAGGCATCCGCTGATCTGGTCGATTTTCCCTTTGGAATTTACCCAAAGGTTAGCCCCTCCTCGCAGAGGGGAACCTCCACCTCGTTGTCTCACACCTGGGCGTGAGACCCATACGCTGATCTCCCGATATTCAATTGTGATCCCCTCTAGGGGATGCCGTGATTCTAGCAGACAGGTGTTGAGGCGTCAACCGGACTTGGGGCTGCCTGTCATTTAAGTGGGTCTCTCTCCAGGCGTTGGTGTTCCAATCCATAGAGGTGGTGTCTCATCCTTTCTTTGTAAACGCTAAGTAACTGGAAGGCGCTATCTTATCCCCACTTCAAGATCTCTCAGGTCAACCAAAAGTGAATCGTCAGAAACCGAGGCGGGTCTTGTATTGCTCCTTCAAGAAAGCTTCCAACTCTACCTCAAGCCGATGATAATCAGATTCGCTACCAACGCACTTAGAGATACGTGGGTACAGGTCATTGAACTGATCCACAAGCAAGGAAAACACCTCCCGAGATCCATTCCATTCTCGAGGTTTGCTCTCGGAGAAATAATCAACCAATAAGGCTAAATCAATCCAGCCAGGTTCTCCCCATTCGAGATAGTTACTCCCTATCCCTACTCCGGGATAACCGGGTTCTTCAAGGCCAAAAGAAAGACGCAACCGCTCGGCATTCTCGAAGCCCACTTCAATGTTGCAGTAATTGCCACGTTTTGTGTCACTTGAATAAACCTTATTAAATTGGCGTTTCTTTAGCACTTCCTTAAAAGTCTCATCAATTCGTTTGGACATTCTTCGGATGTCCATCTTCTCTTATCTCCTAACCCAAGCATTACCATCCAACACATATCCATATTCTTCCATATTCTCAAGCAGGCATCGGATTTCCTTTGCGCGAAAGGAGTTTCTTACACTCGTGTCAGGGGAGGTAATAATATCAAGAATATCTTCGCCTACAAACTCAATTCGCTCCACACCGACATCTAATTGCTTCATTAAGAACGCTTCGTTGACCAACCAAGGGTCAATGCCTCCTTCCGTGAGTAAATCCCACACTTCGTCGCTTGTATCAAAGAACACTCCGTCCTGCTCCAGCGCTTCCTGAAGCCGGAAGGGTAGTGTCTCTGACGACTCTAATGAATCGAGCGCATGATGCGCCCCTTCGACATTCCCCTGCACCAGATACCAAGCACGAGCCGGTCGCCCCGGCATGTTTACCTTTTCAATATCTTCGCGCGCATCCATGTATGTAGCCTTGGAAGGGTTTGATTATTCAGCCGCCTCACTCATCAGCAGATTTCTTTCACATTTGCCCATGGGTCAATCTCGTATACTGACCTATTCGCCCGTACCGCGACTAACTCATCACGCTTTTTTCGCTGCTCCAACTCCACGTGGTAGTATGCTCGATAAGTGTTCCATAATTCTTGTTCATTTGGGTCGAAGATACAGAAGAGGCGCTGGGCGTGTTTTTGCCAGATCAGCCATAAGAGCCGGAGTCTGAACTCCGAGCCGAGTCCTTTCTCGAGGAGCGCTTGACCCAAAGAAGAGTGCTTGAACTCTCTCTCGATGAGAGTGTCGTGCAGATTCTCCGTAGGCCGCAGCCCTTCTAGAAACGCATATAAGATATAGGGATGGTGCCAGCAGAAGCAGCGGGTTCCTTGGTACTCGATGACCAACTCGGTGAACGGTGCGTGTGACCTTCCATAATATTCCCTAAGCTCATCTTCTGTGGGCTCGTGATGGCCCATGTAGTAGACGAATTTGACCCGGGACAGCCCGGACTCGTACCCGATTACGCCCTTGGACTCCTGAAAGACTCTCTGGAATCCTCTCTGGTGCAGCTGCAAAGTCTTCTCAATATGCTCGGCAACCCTTTCAAGCCGAGTATTAGACGGAAGGGATCGTATGCCTGACCAGAACTCCCAAACCTCTGTGATGATTTCGGAAACTTGATCAGCTTTCACTCGCATCTCCTTCGCTATGGGCGACGCAAACGTATAAGCTCGGCGGGAATGTCCACCTTGAAAAAATATCCTTCCCCCAAGAGAACCTTAGCTTCCCTTAATCTGTACGGAAGACTGTCTTTGCCGATGAGTTTGAGTGCTTCTTCCTCATTACCAGCCAATAAAGCTCTTAACGCTGCAATCTCTGTCTCTCGATCCGCGAGATCCCTCAAGGAATACTCGAATTGCCCACCATCTACCACATATTGACGCACGAAAGCATCGTTGACTTTCCAAGGATCTACGCCGCTTTTCTTCAGCAGTTCCCAGACCTCATCGCTGGTGTCAAAGAACATACCGCCCTCCAGGCGGGCGGTTCCTACATAGCCGATTTCGCGGCTGTCGCGCCAGATACCAAGCACCAGCCGGTCGCCTCGGCCTTGCAGGGATATCTCGGCGACCTCCTCCATCAGGTCCTGCACCTCATCCATGCTCACACCGGCGGCCATGCAGCAAACGCTGCAACTTCCGGACAGAAGATGACGACCATCGCACCAACTCCCAGAGTCGATGGCGGCTTAGCATGCGTCTTAGGAAGCCTACAGCATCAACCTGGCTTCCAGGGCGACAGACATCATTGAAAAACAAGTACTGGCAAGGCGCGTTGCGTAAGAGGAGCAGTGCCCGTTGAGATGGATACATCGCCGACAGCTAGTCTCAGGGTATCCCAGGCTGAGGCTGCCAGATCGGGCCAATCTGTCCAAGAGTTGCAACGGTCAGGACGATCACTACGATAGTCAATGCAGTTTGCACGGGTGCGACTTTCACATAGTACCCCGCGGCCCCGTTGCTCACCGGCAGCGGCGCCTCTACACCAGGTGTGGTCGACCAACGGGTCTGGTAGCCGAGGGTCCACACGGTATTGAGGCCTTTCCCCTCCGCCCGCACGTACAGCCCGCGGCTGAAGTCGACCCGGCCGCCCTCTGATAGCGGCACCGTGGCTTTCCCTGGCAAGTCGAACCAAATGGTCCCCCGGGGGTGAGAGAAACCTCCCTTCGCGCCTACTGGTCCTGATTTGGAAGTGATGCCCTCTGGACCGATACTGGTGGGCGCACGATTGGGCCACTCAAAACCGCGCCCCACCGAGAGCCCCCATTCTGCGTAGCCCATGAGCCTTCCCAGCCGCAGTTCCTTGCTCTGCCCTTCTTTGAGGGAGGTCAAGGGCTGATCGAAGCGTTGAGGGTCGGTGAAGCCAGTGGGTGGGATCCGGGACATTGGTGGCGATGTTCGTTGGTCAGGCATAGGTGTCCCTCCGGGTGTTGGTGTTCCGATCCATAGAGGCGGTGTGGGAACTCGCTCCGGACCGGGTGTGGCGGCAGGTTGGGTCGGCACGAGATTTTCGCCCTTCTCCACGGCATGTTCCATCTGAGCCATGTCCGCCTGCTTCCAGGCCGCCAGGTCAAGTGCAGGGTCGCGCGGCGGGGAGGGCACAGGCTTTTCAAGCATAGCTTGCTTGCGGGTAAGACGCCATTCATAAAACCGTTCACGCGCCTGCCTCGCAGCATCCGCCGCTGCGGCGGCAGCTACCAAAGCTGCATCTCGCGCCCACCGCGTTGCGGCCACGGCGGCCGCCCGGGCACGATCGCGTGCCTCCGCCAGTGCATTGCGGCGTGCCATCTCCCCCGCCAGGTGCCGCGCCGCCTCTTCTCGCCGGCGCCGCTGCTGTAAGGCGTAAGCCGTCACTCCGGCCATCAGCGCTGCAGCCGCCGCTCCCCACAGTATCCCGCTGCCTGACCCACCCGTGGCTGCGCCTCCCTCACGCTCCTTCGCTCCAGCCAGCGGCCCGCCATCAGGTCCCGTTTCACCCGACCCCGCCGGAGACTGAGGCGGACCACCGAAAGGGACCACCACCACGGCACGCGTCGGCGTGATTGGAATAACCTCGGATCCCCTACCCAGGTCGGCCGAGGTATCCATTTCATTAATAATGGCGATCGGTGTGGGCGTTGATTCTGCCGACGCACCAGCTGCGGTGAGTGGAGCCGTGGTGGCCTTTGGCGCTGGGGGTTTTGTGGGCGGCGGGAGGGGCGTGGCCGTGGGCGCCACGATCTGCACCCCCCGCTCTACTTGCGCCGTGTTCCCGGCCGCATCGCGCCCCTCAAGGCGCAGGCTTTGCTGCCCCGCCGGTAGCCCATCGTCGTCCCAATTCAACGTCTGATCCGCCGCCGCGCCCCCCGAAGCGATCGAGATACCCCCCGCGGCGAGCTCCCAGGAGGCCACACCGCTCAAATCATCCGAGACCTGGATCGTGATCGACAGCGTCTCCCCACACCCGGGGCAGAAACTGCCGCCGGCGCTCAACGACACCCCCGGCGGCGTGCTGTCCACGGCAATACTCAGCTCCTGCGAGGCGCTGTTGCCAGCTGCATCGGAGGCGCGCAGCGACACGCTGTGCGTCCCCTCGCCCAGCGCGATCGGCCCGCCGTAGGGCGCCCAACCGCCCCCGTCCACCGATGCATCCAGGCCGACCAGCCCTGATCCCGGCGCTGGGTCGCTCGCAGAGGCATTCACCGTGACTTCTGATACATACCAGCCGTTCTCCCCCGGCGTCCCTGAGACACCGCCTGAGATCACGGGAGGCCGGCTGTCCAACTTTCCGGAGGCCGAGCTCATGCTCGATGTGTCGCCGTAGGAGGAGACAGCCCAGAAGGTGAAGTCGTTGTCCCCCTCGGCCGGGGACGCCTGGCAGGCGTCCCCGGCGCAGGCGAAGGCTTTCCCGTAGTGCGTGCCCTCCAAGGCCAGGATGCTGTAGCCGGCGAGCGGTTCACTGCCCGATAGGTTGAGCACGCCCCCACCGCGGCACCAGCCCCCGCTCCCGGGTATGCCGCAGCCAACCGAGCCGCTCACCGAAGCCGCGGGCAGCGTGGTCGTGCTGGAGACGGCTCGACATCCCTGCTGACCTTCGCTGCAGCCTTCAATCGAGCTGGAGGAGGAGATGCTGCACCCCTGGGTCTGACAATAGGATTCTGACCAGCCGCAGGCTGAAGGCGTGAAGTAACCGGCGACATTGCCGGGGCAGCTTCCGTCGGGAGGTTCGTAGAGTTCAAGCGTGCAGCCGTACCAGCCCGTACCGGGCGGGTCGTATACCGCCTGGTAATGGCAGACCTTGCGCTTCCACTCCCAGACAGTCACCATACGATCGGGGCCGGTGTAGTCGGCCAGGGATGGTCCGACACAGATAAATAGAGCGGCCGCTATGGCCGCCAGAGGGAGTACACCCTTCGCCAATAGTCTCGGCGCAGAGCAATGTAGGTTTATAGGCACCCCCTTCCCAGTCCTGAAACTACAATCCTGAATTACCTGAAATTTAGCATGATTTGGGGGAGGACGTCAAGAAAACGGTGACCCGTTTTATCCCCGCGCATGCGAAGGCGGCCGTAGACGCAGGGTAATCACGTGACACGTAGTCTCTTTAAGTCGGTACGCATGCGACATGCGAATCCCGGCAACCCACACGACTTCATCCCCGGAAACAACAATCGGCCAGCGTGCCCGCGCCAAATCAGGAATGCGGTTGTTGATCATGATGTCAGAGACCTTCGTCGTCCCCTCAAGCCCCAGAGGTTGGATCCGATCGCCTGGCGCCCTGGCTCTCATGCGGAGCGGCGCGGATACACTCGACTCATCAATCGCGGCGAATTCCCCTTCTTGCGCGTTCAAATACGTTTGATAACTCCCGGGGGCGATAGACTCGCTCGCTGCAATCAGCATCCATCCTCCAGCGAGCTCCACTTCTCCAGGGATCGGTACTTCCAATTGAGCATCTCCCATGAGTTGCGGGAGGCGATCAAAAATAACGGGTGAGTCGGTGTGATAAAAGATGATTTCCTCACCCAAATCTTTCAACATCAGGCCGGCAATCAGTGGGCGTGATGCTGGTCTCGTTGGGTCAGATACGAACTGAAGCCCTCGCTCAATCGTATCGAAACTTACATCTCGAGCGCAGGGTTGGAGTTTCTTAATCGCCGATCGGAGCAATGCCCGCTGCAGGGCAAGTGGTTTCCTCTCCATGGACTCCACTCGTAACGTAAGCGCAGATTCCCCCAGAGGTTCAAACACAGACTTCCAGTCGCTCGCGACCATCTCCGCTAAAAGATCCACTTCGGCTGTCATGATATGTGCAAGACGCAGAAGGATTTGGCGGATGCCCGGGTTGTAAGTCTCTAGCAGGGGAAGGAGTTCATAGCGGATACGGTTACGGAAAAAAGTTGTATCCATATTGCTTGAGTCGATCACTGGCTTTAAACCCACGGCTTGGCAATGGCCCTCAGTCTGGCCTCGGTTCAAGGAAAGTAAGGGGCGGATAAGCCGGATCCCCTGGGCATCTGCAATCCCAACCCACGAATCGAGCGGCGTATCAGGCAGCATGCCTCGCAACCCAGAAGGACCTGTCCCGCGCAGGAAATGCATGAGCACTGTCTCGACTTGATCATCTGCAGTATGGCCTGTCGCGATCACATGCACATCGTTTTTCCTGGCCACGCGCACAAGAAAATTGTAGCGGGCAAGCCGGGCTGCTTCTTCCAGCGAAACGCCGGATCCCGCCTTCAAAGCGACATCTTGCTTCTCAATCTCAAAAGGAAGATTGTAGGATTGGGCGATACTCTTCACATAGGCTGCTTCATCAGAACTTTCTTGTCGCAATCCGTGATCGAGATGGGCACAGATAAGCGGATACCCAAGGTGATGCAAAGTGTCCAGAAGACAGAGGCTATCCGGTCCACCGGAAACACCGATCACAACCCGAACGCTGCGGTT